>DASQNB010000120.1:0-6344 GCA_035645175.1 Geodermatophilus sp. | reverse complement strand
GCGATCCGCCGGGCCGACCACGCAGCGGCGCAGGCGTCCAGCGCGTCGACGGCCGGCACTCGCCGCGGCGCCGCCAGCAGCGCCGCGTCGACGTCCATGACACCGCGCAGGGCGGCCAGCCGCTGCGCCATGCCGCGTGCGGTGCCCTTGGCGTCGCGGACCCCGCCGTCGAGCCCCCGGAACGCCAGCTCGGGGTGCACCTCCACCACGGAGTCCGTGGGCGGGTCGCCGAGGGCGTCGTCCAGGGCGCGGATCGCCTTGACCAACTGGAACGCCTGCGCGGATGGCGCCCGCGGGGGACTGGTCGCCGCCCGGGACAGCGCCCGGGCCTCGGCGTACTCGTCGGTCGCCAGGACCGCGCGCACCGGGGTGGGGAAGACGGAACTCGCTGCGCCATACGGGCGGAGCAGGTTCCGCGCCTCGACGTCGCAGGCGCGCACGCCGTCGTCCGACAGGCCGATCGGCATGTCGATGCCGACCACCTCGACGTCCGGCACGGCGAGGACGTCGGCCACCCGGCGCAGGTCCAGCAGCTCGACCGAACGCCCGTCCAGGCGGGCCCCGACCCAGGCGCCGCGCCACCCGTCGACACCCAGCACCGCCACCCGGGCAGCCTGACAGACTCCCCGCCATGCGCGTCTTCGTCGGCACCGACCACGCGGGCCTGGAGTTCAAGGACCACCTCAAGCAGGCGCTGACCGAGGCCGGTCACGAACCGGTCGACTGTGGGGCGTTCGAGTACCACGCCCAGGACGACTACCCGCCGTTCTGCTTCGAGGTCGGCGAGCGCACGGTGATCGAGCCCGGCAGCCTGGGCGTGGTCATCGGCGGCTCGGGCAACGGCGAGCAGATCGCGGCCAACAAGGTGCCCGGGGTGCGCGCGGCGCTGGTGTGGAACCGCTCGACCGCCGAGCTCGCCCGCCAGCACAACGACGCCAACGTCGCCTCCATCGGCGCCCGCCAGCACAGCGTCGAGGAGGCCACCGAGCTGGTGCTGCACTTCCTCGCGACGCCGTTCAGCGGCGACGAGCGGCACGCCCGCCGCATCGGGCTGATCACCGACTACGAGCAGAACCGGCACCGTCCCGCCGGCGGACTGCCGACGCGGGAACCCACCTCCTGATCTTCCCTGCTCTCTAGCTGAGCTTGCACCATGCCTATGAGTGGCGCCATTCTGGCGCCATGCCGAGTGTGCAGATCAAGGACGTCCCCGAAGAGACGCATGCGGTGCTCCGGCGGCGGGCGGCGGCGGCCCACCAATCGCTGCAGGAGTACCTGCGGTCGCGGCTGATAGCCGAGGCCAGTCATCCCACGGTGGACGAGGTACTTTCCCGCGCCGGGGGCCGGGAGGGTGGTTCTGCGCCGTTGTCGCTCACTGGGCAGATCCTCGGGGAGGATCGTGATCGTCGTTGACGCCAGTGTGCTGGCGACCGCACTGGCGGACGACGCTGAGGACGGCAGGAGAGCTCGTGCCCGCCTCGCCGGCGAGACCATTGCCGCGCCTGAGCTGATCGACCTGGAAGTCCTCTCCGTCTTCCGGCGACTCGTGCGCGTCGGACGGCTCACGGACGATCGAGCCGGCTCGGCGCGTGCCGACCTGGCGGCACTACCCCTCCGACGCGCTCCGCATCGGCACCTCCTCGACAGGTGCTGGGAGCTGCGCGACAACGTGACTGTCTACGACGCCGCCTACGTGGCGCTGGCCGAAGCGCTGGAGTGTGCACTGCTGACGTCGGACGGTCCGCTCTCCCGGGCTCCTGGTCTTCGCTGTGCCATCGAGGTGGTCCGCTGACCGCGGTCGCTCAGAACTCGTCGGGGCACCAGGGGGTGACCGGCCAGCGGAACGCCGTCCCGGCCTGGGTCACCGCCCCCGGGCTGACCTCGGTGACCCGGCCGGCCGCCTGCAGGGTCGCCAGCGACACCCCGCCGAGCCAGGCCGCCCCGAGCGCCTCGACGTCGAGCACGAGGTCGGGGTCGGCGTCGGTGCGGGCGCAGAAGGCGCCGGCGGGGTGCCCGACGAGCGACCAGCGGCCGTCGTTCCACGGGCAGAACCGGTCGCGCACCTCCAGCACGAGGTTGACCCGCGCCGGGTAGCGGCGGGCGGCCAGCGCGCGGCCGACGTCGACCAGCCGCACCCACAGCGCGTCGAACGGCTGGGAGCGCAGCGCCCTCGGCTCGGCCAGCAGGTGCCGCAGCGGGTCGTCCGGTGAGGCGGCCGGGGCGCGCACCGTGCGCACCAGGTCCACCGACAGCAGGAACCGCCAGAGCGCCGCGTACGCCGGCGTGGTCAGGCTGCGCACCTCCTCGACGACGACGGTGCCGTCGGGCTGGCCGTCGTCGGTCCACGCCGCCCGGACGCGGTACGTGGCGTAGCCGGTGACCGTGCCGTCGGGCTCGGTGTGCAGCAGGTGGCGCCGCTCGGTGGCGCCGTGGCGCCCGCCGGGCTCGTCGCGCAGGCCGCGGTCCCACCAGCGGGCGTCGCGGGCCAGGTTGCCCGGGACGGCCCGGCGCACCCGGTCGTGCAGGCCCACGGCCGCCGCCCGGAAGTCCTCGACGCCGACCTCGTCGACCCGCCCGGTGCCGAGGTCGACGTCCGGCCGCAGGGTCAGCCGGGCGACCTCGCCGGAGAGGTTGCCCCGCCAGGTGGCCGGCGCGTAGCCGAACCGGCCGTAGATGGAGGACTCCGAGGCCCACAGCGCCGCGACCGGCTCGCGCTCCTGCTCGTGGAGCTCGGTGAGCTGGCGGCGCATCACGGCGGTCAGCACGCCGCGGCGGCGGTGGGTGGGCGCGACGGTCACCCAGGTCACCCCGGCACAGGGGACGACGCCGCCGGGCACGGTGAGCTCCCGGCTGTAGATCCCCGACGTCGCCACCACACGGTCGCCGTCCCACAGCCCCAGCGAGCGGTCCAGCTCGGCGTACGCCGGGACGCTGTCGACGAACCAGGCGGCCGTGTCCTCGCCGAACACGCCGAGGAACGCCCGGCTGAACGACGGCCACTCCTCGGGCGTGGCGGGGCGCAGCTGGTCGGAGAAGTCGGTCACCCGAGCTGTCTACCGGGCGGTGCGGACACCCCGCGAGCGGGTTCCGGGTGTTCCACCGTTGCTGCCACGATGCCGGGCGTGCCCGCCAGCCCGGACGACGTCCGCGCCACCGCCCTCGCGCTGCCGGAGACGACCGAGCGCCCGGCGTGGGACATGGCCTGTCTCCGGGTGCGGGACCGCGTCTTCGCCTCGATGCCGCCCGACGAGAGCTGGGTCGCGATCCGGCTGGCGGAGGGGGAGAACCGGGCGCTGGCCGCCGAGCGGCCGCACGTGTTCTCCGTGCCGCACCACTACCGCAACTCCACGATGGTCGTCGTCGCGCTGGCCGAGGTGGACCGCGCGGAGCTCGCCGAGCTGCTCACCGAGGCGTGGCGGCTGCGGGCCCCCGTCCGGCTACGCGCCGCCTTCGACGCGGCCGCCGGCGACTCCTGACGTACACGGGGGTTGCCTGCCCACGGCCGGTGACCGGCACGGGCGGGCACCGTGACCTGCGGCGACCCGCGGCTAGGGTCGCGGGGACGCCGGGCGCGCCTCCGCGTCGTGCCTCCGCGCGACCGTGTGCCCGGCAGGGGGAGGGAGCTGTGCGCTCTCCGACGGTGCCGATCGCCCTGACCGCGGTGCTGCTGGCCGCCGGCTGCGGCACGGCCGCGGGCGAGGACGCCGAGGCGGCCGCCGGGGTGACCACCTCCGCGCCCGACGCACGTCTCACCCTGGTCGCCGACGAGGACCCCGTCGCCTCGGCCGCCTCGGCCAGCCGGGCGCTGTTCGACAGCGCGGACGTCGTCGTCGTGGCCCGCGACGGCGACGCGGCCGGCACCCTGCTGGGCGCCTCGGCCGCCACCGGCCTCGGCGTCCCGCTGCTGCTCGAGCCGGCCGGCGGCGGCTCCGCCGACGCGCTGACCACCGAGCTGGAGCGGCTGGGGACGACGACGGTGCTGGCCGTCGGGGAGGCCGAGGGCGGCACCGGCGAGGGCGGCCCCGAGGTGGTCGCCGTCCCCGCCGACCCGGACGCCGTCGCCGCTGCCACCGGTCTGGAGCTCGGCGAGGCGCAGCAGGTGGACGACGGCGCGGCAGCGGCCGCGGTCGCGGAGCTGGACCCCGAGGCACCGGCCGCCCTGCAGCCCGCGGACGCGGAGCCGGCCACTGCGGAGGAGAACAGCGCGGAGGAGGACCCGGGGGAGCTGCCCGCGGTGGAGCGGGCCGAGCCGCTCGACGGCACGGTCGTCGTGACCACCGGCGCCCCCGAGGCGCTGGCCGGCGTGGCCACCGCCCGGGCGGCCGGGGCGCGCGTGGAGCTCACCGGCGGGGCCACCGACCCCCGCGGCTCGGCCGAGCTGGTCGAGCTGCTGGGCGAGCAGCAGCCCGAGACGGTCGTGGCACTGGGCGCCGGATTCGCCGCAGAGGAGGGGCTGGACTGGAAGCTCGAGGCCGCGGCGACCGGCCAGCAGCTGCCTGGCGGCGGCCAGCTGCTGTTCCCGGGACGGTTCATGGTCGCCCTCTACGGCAGCACGGAGGGTCCGGCCCTCGGCGTCCTCGGCGAGCAGGACCTGCCGGCGTCGATCGAGCGGGCCCGGGCCACGGCGGCCCCCTACGAGGCACTGGTCGACACCCCCGTCGTCCCCGCCTTCGAGATCATCGTGACCGTGGCCTCCTCGGTCGCCGGGCCGGACGGCAACTACTCCACCGAGCAGTCGGTCGAGGACGTGCGCCCGTGGGTCGAGGCGGCCGGGGAGGCGGGGCTCTACGTCGTCCTGGACCTCCAGCCGGGGCGCACCGACTTCGTCACCCAGGCCGAGCAGTACCGCCCGCTGCTGGAGCTGCCGTACGTCGGGCTGGCCCTGGACCCCGAGTGGCGGCTGCGCCCGGACCAGGTCCACCTGCAGCAGATCGGCCAGGTGGGCATCGACGAGGTCAACGAGGTGGTCACCTGGCTGGCGGACCTGACCCGCGCGAACGACCTGCCGCAGAAGCTGCTGGTGCTGCACCAGTTCCAGGTGCGGATGATCCCCGAGCGGGAGCGGCTGGACACCTCCCGCGAGGAGCTGGCGCTCATGGTGCACGTCGACGGGCAGGGGTCGCAGCCGGCCAAGCAGGACACCTGGCGGACGCTGCGGCAGACCGAGCCGGACGAGGTCGCCTGGGGCTGGAAGAACTTCTACGACGAGGACGTCCCGATGCTCACCCCGGAGGAGACGGTCGCCGTCGAGCCGCGCCCCGACCTGATCAGCTACCAGTAGGCGCCCGCCCCCGGCCGGCGTCACCCGTCGGGGCGCCGGTCCTCCCGTTCCGTCGGTGCCCTGTGGTGAGCTGTCGCCGCCCACGCCGGAGGAGGACCTGTGACGACCGTGCTGACCGACGAACTCGACCCCCGGCTGCTCGAGCACCGGCGGGAGCTGACCGGCTACTGCTACCGGATGCTCGGCTCCTCCTTCGACGCCGACGACGCCGTGCAGGAGACGATGGTCCGGGCCTGGCGCGGTCTGGCCGACTTCGAGGGGCGCTCGGCGCTGCGGTCGTGGCTGTACCGGATCGCCACGAACGTCTGTCTCGACCAGCTCTCCGGCCGGCAGCGCCGGGCGCTGCCCATGGACCTGTCCGGTTCGCCGTGGCAGCCGGTCGAGGCCTCGCTGGCCGCCCGCCGGCCCGGGACGGCGTGGGTGGAGCCGGTGCTCGACCGGCAGGTCGTGGCCGAGGACGCCGACCCCGCCGAGCAGGCCGTGCAGCGCGAGTCGATCCGGCTGGCGTTCGTCTCCGCGCTGCAGCACCTGCCGCCCCGCCAGCGCGCCGTCCTGCTGCTGCGCGAGGTGCTGCGCTGGCGGGCCGAGGAGGTCGCCCGGCTGCTCGACAGCACCGTCGCGTCGGTCAACAGCGCGCTGCAGCGGGCCCGCGCCACGATGGCCGCCGTCGGCGGCGAGGGCGAGACCGAGCCGCTGGACGACGTCCACCGGGCCCTGCTCGAGCGCTACGTCGACGCCTTCGAGCGCTACGACGTCGAGGGCCTCGTCGCACTGCTGCACGAGGACGCCACCCAGCACATGCCGCCGTTCGTGATGTGGCTGCGCGGTCGGGCCGACATCGGCACCTGGATGCTCGGCCCGGGTGGGAAGTGCCGCGGCTCCCGTGTGCTGCCGACCCTCGCCAACGGGGCGCCGGCGTTCGCGCAGTACCGTCCCCGCGCCGGTGGCGGGCACGAGCCGTGGGCGCTGCACGTGCTCGAGGTGCGCGGCGGCCGGGTCGCGCACATCTCCAGCTTCCTGGACCTTGACAACGACCTGTTCCGGCGGCTCGGGCTGCCCGTCG
>DASQNB010000119.1:0-4510 GCA_035645175.1 Geodermatophilus sp. | reverse complement strand
GTCCAGGTGGTCGACGACCTTGTCCTGCACCAGCTGCGAGGGCGGCCGGTAGCCGGCGAGCACGTCGGGGGCGGCGTCCATGACGGCACGGTAGCCCGCGCTAGCGTGGCCCCTCGTGCCCGCACAGTGGAGCTCCCCGGTTCGGTACGTCGAGTGCGACCAGCAGGGCGTCGTCTTCAACGCCCACTACCTGACCTGGGCCGACGAGGCCTCGAACCACTGGTGGGCCGCGCACGGCCTGCCCTGGGACGACATGGTCGCCCGCGGCGTCGAGCCCGTGGTCAAGGCCAGTTCCCTGGAGTGGACGTCGTCGGCCCGCTGGGGCGACACCGTCACCGTGGACGCCGAGACGGAGCAGGTGGGGCGCACCAGCGTGTCGGTGCGGTTCACCGTCCGCGTGGGCGAGCGGGTCTGCTGCGTCGTCCGCAACACCTACGTGGCCATCGCCGGGGGGCGCTCGACCCCCTGGCCCCACGACGTGCGCGTCCGGCTCGTCGAGGGCTGAGCAAGGCCGGGGAGGGTGACGGGTCAGGAGCCCATCGGCTCCATCCCGTCCATCGGACCGCCGCCCGGGAGGGTGAGGCCCGGGATGGCGCCGGGAGCGGTGAGCAGGAGCACGCCGAGGGTGAGGAGCAGCGCCGCTGTCCCGTAGGTGGCCGTCCGGCGCCACGGGACGGTCTTCTCGACGGCGATCAGCCCGGCGACGAAGGCCATCCAGGCGACACTCATGACGCCCAACGCGAACAGCGACGCCATCAGCGCCCAGCAGCAGCCGACGCACCAGGCGCCGTGCTTCGCGCCCATCCGCAACGCGCCCGACGGCCCGTCTCGCCAGGAGCCGAGCAGGAAGCCCAGCGGGCTGCGGCACTTGCCGAGGCAGACGTCCTTGAGCGGGGTCAGCTCGTAGAGAGCCGCGACCAGGAGCGTCGCGCCCGCGACCCACCGGCCCGCCCGGTCCCACGCGAACACGTCCCCCGAGACCCGGGTCGCGGCGGACCCGATCAGGAACGCGACCACGCCCGCGCCGGCCCACACGACGAGATAGCCCATCGCGAACAACAGGGGCGAGACCGGAGCCCGCTTCCTGGTCATGCGCGAGTACAGGGCGATCGTCGGCGCGACCGACGGGAACATCATCGCGGCCATCATCACGACCCAGACGCCGAGGAACCAGCCCAGCGCGCCCAGGCCGGTCCACGGTCCGTCGTCCATGCCGCGCATCCGGTCGGTCGTCCACCACCACCCGATGGCGGCGAGGGCGAACAGGGCGAGGACCAGTCCCAGTCGGACCCGTACCGCGGCGAAGGCGGGACCGAGGTCCCCGGCACGAGAGCGTCTCTGCGCCGGGGCGCTCAGCGCGTCAGGCGGCCCAGGAGAACTCGGCGGTCGAGACACCGGTCTTGCCCTCGTACTCGATGCCGAAGGCGTTGATCTGCGAGCGCCGCGCCTCGGCCATCGTCAGGTTGGGCGCGACCGGGTGGAACGCGCCGTCGAACCGGACGGGCCGACCGGTCTCGGAACCGAAGGGCACGATGTCCTCGACCTCGAAGTCGATCACGTCCCCGACGCGGACGCTGTGCCGCAGCCCGTCCTCGCTGATCTCGATCGCCGCTCGCTCGGCCCCGAGCACCTCGCCCACGAGTGGAGCCAGGGCGGCCATCGGACCGCCCAGTTGCCCGCCGAAGACCTGGACCAGCTTGTCGAACTGCTCGTCGGTCGCCTGCTCGTCGACGAACACCCCGAGCCGCCAGTTCCCGTCGGTCATGACCTTCGGTGTGTCGATGATCGCCACGACCTTGCGGCCCCGGATGTCGACGCCGTCGACCTCCCCCTCGCGGATGTCGAACACGAGGGTCGCTCGACAGAAGTCGTAGGTGGCACCGTGGCTGAAGGAGAGGTTGCACGGGCACATGAGCTCGCACGAGCAGGTCTCGAAATAGCTTCCCCTGAGGTTCCACGACATCGCCGGGCTCCCTCCACGAGGCGGCAAGTCTCCATCCCGCGGACGCGATGGGTCAACGGCCTCAGGCGTGGGCAGAGGTGCCTGCCCGTGGGCCGCGGTCCGCCCTCGGGCCGGCCGAACCGTCCACCGGGTGGCCCGGCTCACCGCCCGGGGCTCAGCCGATCCGCTTCTCGAACCAGTGGTGGGCGAAGGGCTCGTCGTTGAACGGCGGGACCTCCCGGTAGCCGGCCGCCCGGTAGAGGGCGATCGCCTCGGAGAGTGCCCGGTTGGTCTCCAGCCGGAGCGTGCGCACGTGGTGGGCCCGGGCGTGCTCCTCGACCGCAGCGAGCAGCCGGCGGCCCAGTCCGAGGCCGCGCACGGACCCGGCGACCCACATCCGCTTGACCTCCGCCGGGGCGCCGACGTGGAACTTGACGGCGGCGCAGCCGACGGGCTCCGGCCCCGACCGGGCGACGAGCAGCACCCCCGCCGGGGGCACGAGGTCGGTGTCATCGGCCGGGAGGCTGAGCGCGGGGTCGAAGCCGTCGTCGAAGCGGCGGGCGAGCTCGGCGAAGTACGCCGCCACGCAGTACCGGGCGTCCGGGTGGCGGGGGTCCTCGGGGGCGACGTCGATCATCGTGGCGTGCAACAGGCGGTCCACCTCGGCCATCGCGGTGACCAGACGGCGCCGCTGCGACCCGCTGAGCGGCGCGAGCACGGCGGCGGCCGCCGCGTCGGAGCGGGCGTCCAGCTCGGCCCGCTCCCGGATCCCGTCCGCGGTCAGCCGCACGGTGCGCACCCGCCCGTCCGCCGCGTCGACCCCGACCGAGACCAGCCCCTCGTCCGCCAGCGCCCGGACGACACGGCTGAGGTAGCCGGAGTCCAGGCCCAGCCGCGCGCGCAGTGCGCGCAGATCCGCGCCCTCCGTCCCGACCTCCCACAGCACGCGGGAGTGGCCGAGGGGGCGGTCGCGGGCGAGGAACGCCTCGTCGAGAGCGCCGGCCCGCTGCGTGACCGTCCGGTTGAGGCTGCGCAGCTGCGCCACCGCGTCCGCGTCCATCGTCTGACCCTAGTCAGAGAACGGGCTCCTCAGCGGGTCCCGCCGGGTGGCAGCACCGGCAGGCCGTCCGGGGCGCCGCCCTCCACCAGCCGCCACAGCGCGTCGGTGTCGGCGTGCTCGGCCACCAGGTCGCCGAGGGCGTCCAGCCGCCGCTCCCGGACGGCGGCGAAGTCGGTGTCGGGTGCCGGCACGAACCGCCGTCCGGCCACGCGCGCGACCTCGGCGAGGAACGCCCGCCGGAAGCCGTCGTTCTCCATCGCGCCGTGCCACGTCGTCCCCCACACCGACCCGGCGCGGGCGCCGTCGAGGAAGCGTTCGGCGGCTGGGGCGGGGGAGGACCAGTCCACCGCCACCACGCCGTGGTGGATCTCGTAGCCGCGCACCGGCTCGCCCAGCGCCGTCCCGACCGGCCGGCCGAGCGTCTTCTCCGGCGCGAAGCGGACGTCGGTGGGCAGCAGCCCGAGGCCGGGCACGGTGCCGGCCCGCGACTCGACGTCGTCGGTGATCGTGCGGGCCAGCATCTGGTGCCCGCCGCAGACGCCGAGCACCGCCCGGCCGGCGGCGGCGTGCCGGGCGACGGCATCGGCCAACCCGGTGGCGCGCAGCCAGCCCAGGTCGGCCACCGTGGCGCGGGTGCCGGGCAGCACGACGAGGTCGGCGTCGGCGAGCTCCTCCGGCCGGGTGACGTGGCGGACCAGCACGCCGGGCTCGGCGGCCAGCGCGTCCACGTCGGTGGAGTTGGACAGCCGCGGCAGCCGGGCGACGGCGACCCGCAGCACGTCCTCGCCGTGCGGCGGGCCGGCCGAGGAGACGCCGGTGGGGATCCCCAGGGAGTCCTCGACGTCCAGGGCCGCGCCGGGCAGCCAGGGCAGCACGCCGAGCGTCGGGCGGCCGGTCAGGGCGGTGAGCTGATCCAGCCCGGGGCGCAGCAGCCGCACGTCGCCGCGGAACTTGTTCACCAGGAACCCGGCGACCAGCCGCTGGTCGGCCGGAGGCATGAGCGCGACCGTGCCGTAGAGCGCCGGGAACACCCCGCCGCGGTCGATGTCGCCGACGACGACCACCGGCAGCCCGGCCGCGGTGGCCAGGCCCATGTTGGCGATGTCGTCGGCGCGCAGGTTGATCTCCGTGGGGGAGCCGGCGCCCTCGCAGACCACCACGTCGAACCGTGAGCGCAGGTCGGCGAGGGAGGTCAGCACCTGCTCCAGCAGCGCGGCCTTCATCGGCCGGTAGGACAGCGCGGTCACGTCCGCGACCGGCCGGCCGAGGACGACGACCTGGCTGGAGTCCTCGCCGCCCGGCTTGAGCAGCACCGGGTTCATCGCCGCCTCGGGCTCGACGCGGGCGGCGGCGGCCTGCATCACCTGCGCCCGGCCGATCTCCGCGCCGTCGGCGGTGACCATCGAGTTGTTGCTCATGTTCTGCGCCTTGAACGGGGCCACCGAGACCCCCTGGCGCACCAGCCAGCGGCAGATGCCGGCGGTCACCACCGACTTGCCGGCGTCCGA
>DASQNB010000118.1:0-21242 GCA_035645175.1 Geodermatophilus sp. | reverse complement strand
TGGCCGCCGTCCCCGACCTCGAGGGCCCGGTGCTGCTGGTCAACGGCGACGCCCCGCTGCTGACGGCGGGCACCCTGACCGCGCTCGTCGAGGGCCACCGCGCGGCCGGCAGCGTGTTCACGGTCCTCACCTCCGAGGTCGAGGACCCGACGGGGCTCGGGCGGATCATCCGCGGCCCCGGCGGTGAGGTGCGGGCCATCGTCGAGGAGCGGGACGCCACCGACGAGCAGCGGGCCGTCCGCGAGGTCAACGCCGGCGTGTACGTGGCCAACGCGGCGACGCTGCGCCGGGTCCTCGGCGGGCTCGCGACCGACAACGCCCAGGGAGAGCAGTACCTCACCGACGCGCTCGCCCCGCTGGCCGAGGGCGGGGCGCCGGTCGCCGCCGTCCGCGCCGCGGACCCCGACGACGTCCTCGGGTGCAACGACCGCCGCGAGCTGGCCGCCCGGCGCCGCGTCCTCAACGACCGCGTGCTCGACGAGCTGATGCGCGCCGGCGTCACCGTCGTCGACCCGGCCACCACCTGGGTCGACGTCACCGTCACCGTCGCGGCCGACGCGCTCCTCGAGCCCGGCGTCCAGCTCCGGGGGACGACGTCGGTGGCCACCGGCGCCGTCGTCGGACCGGACACCACCCTGGTCGACACCGCGGTGGGGGAGGGCGCCAGCGTGCTGCGCTCGCACGTCCTCGGGTCCGACGTCGGCCCGCGCGCCACCGTCGGCCCGTTCAGCTACCTGCGGCCGGGCACCCAGCTGGCCGCCGGGGCCAAGGTGGGGGCCTTCGTCGAGACCAAGAACGTCCAGGTCGGCGAGGACTCCAAGGTCCCCCACCTGTCCTACGTCGGCGACGCCACCATCGGCCGCGGCTCGAACATCGGGGCGGCGACGGTGTTCGTGAACTACGACGGCGTGGCCAAGCACCACACCGAGGTCGGCGACCACGTGCGGATCGGCTCGGACACCATGCTCGTGGCACCGGTCACCGTCGGGGACGGCGCCTACACCGCGGCCGGCTCGGTCATCACCACCGACGTCCCCCCGGGGGCGATGGGCGTCGCGCGGGCCCGCCAGCGCAATGTGGCAGGCTGGGTGCGGCGGCGCCGTCCCGGGACGGCTGCCGCGCAGGCCGCCGAGGCGGCCGGGGATGCAGGGGCCGAGGCGGCGGCCGACCCCCGCTCGGAGGCGTCCGAGTAGGGGCTGACGTCGGCCCGACGGACGCGAGGACCAGGGGTTGACCAGCTGATGAGTGCCATCCGGCAGGCCACCAGCAAGAGCCTGATGCTCTTCTCCGGCCGGGCCTACCCCGAGCTGACCGACGAGATCGCCGGGCACCTGGGCGTGACACCGACCCCGACCGCGTCCTACGAGTTCGCCAACGGCGAGCTGTTCGTGCGGTTCGAGGAGTCGGTCCGCGGCTGCGACGCCTTCATCGTGCAGAGCCACACCGCGCCGATCAACACCTGGCTCATGGAGCAGCTGCTCATGGTCGACGCCGCCAAGCGGGCGTCGGCCAAGCGGATCACCGTCGTCGCGCCGTTCTTCCCCTACGCCCGGCAGGACAAGAAGCACCGCGGTCGCGAGCCGATCTCCGCGCGGCTGGTCGCCGACATGTTCAAGACCGCCGGCGCCGACCGGCTCATGACCGTCGACCTGCACACCGCGCAGATCCAGGGCTTCTTCGACGGCCCGGTCGACCACCTCTTCGCCCTCGACCTGCTGGTCGGTCACGTCTGCGAACGCTGGGCCGACCGGGACATCACCGTCGTCTCGCCGGACGCAGGGCGGGTGCGGGTCTCCGAGCGGTGGAGCGACAAGCTCGGTGGCGTCCCGCTGGCGTTCATCCACAAGACCCGCGACCCGATGCGGCCCAACGAGGTCGTCGCCAACCGCGTCGTCGGTGAGGTCGAAGGCCGGGTCTGCATCCTGGTCGACGACATGATCGACACCGGTGGCACGATCGTGAAGGCCGCCGAGACGCTGTTCGAGGCCGGCGCCGCCGACGTCATCGTCTGCGCCACCCACGGCGTCCTCTCCGGCGCGGCGGTCGACCGGCTGAAGAACAGCCGGGTCAGCGAGGTCATCGTGACCAACACGCTGCCCATCGACCCCGAGCGGCGGTTCGACAAGCTCACCGTCCTCTCCATCGCCCCCCTGCTCGCCCGGGCGATCAAGGAGGTCTTCGAGGACGGCTCGGTGACCAGCCTCTTCGACGGAGCGTCGTAACCGTCGGCCCACCGGCCGACACCGCGGCCAGGTGCCGTACCCCTGCTGCGTCGAGCCCTCCCCGTCCCGCCGTCGGTAGAAGGACCCCCTGCTCCCCACCACTCGCCAGCTCGCGGTGGGGCCCTGCAGGGGGCCTCGGGCCCCCGCTCCGGAGGACCGCTGCGCGTCTCCCGCGGCGGTTCGCGTACCCTCGACACAGCCCGGCGAGGGAGACGGCCATCCGTACTCCGTGATCGACGTGCGTGTGCCCTCCTCGATGGGCGTGCCGCGCCGTGTGCCGGCCACCGACCCGGATCCACCCTCCTGAGGAGCACACCACCGTGGCTGACTTCCGCCTCGTCGCCGAGGCCCGCACCGAGTTCGGCAAGGGCGGCGCCCGCCGCACCCGCCGGGCCGGCCGCGTCCCCGCCGTCCTCTACGGGCACGGCCAGGACGTCGTGCACCTGTCGCTGCCGGCCCGCGAGTTCGCCGCGGCGCTGCGCAACGGCGGCACCAACGTCCTGCTGACCGTCGTCCTCGACGGCCGGGAGCAGCTGGCCCTCACCAAGGCGGTGCAGCGCGACCCGCTGACCCGCGTCCACGAGCACGTCGACCTGCTGGTCGTCAGCCGCGGCGAGAAGACGACGGTGGACGTCCCGGTCGTCATCGTCGGTGAGCCGGGCATCGACTCGATCCCGAACCACCAGCTGAACACCCTCTCGATCGAGGCGGACGCCACCAACCTGCCCGAGACCATCGAGGTCGACGTGACCGGCCGGACCGCCGGTCAGGGCATCACCGCCGGTGACATCGCCCTGCCCGCGGGCGCCACGCTGATCACCGACCCCGAGGCGTTGGTCATCGGCTTCATCGGTGCCCCGACCGCCGAGGCCCTCGAGGCCGAGCTCGCCGAGGCCGAGGCCGAGGCCGGCATCGAGCGCGAGGAGTCCGGACCCGCCGAGGAGGGCGTCGGCCAGGGTGACGTCGTCTCCGAGCCGCAGGACCAGGGCAGCGGCGAGTCGATGGACTCCGCCGAGAAGGGCTGAGGTCCCCGCTGTCCGAGAGTGCGACCCGCAGGGGTGCCGGCGACGCCGGCGCCCCTGCGGCCGTGTCCGAGGGGCCCTTCCTCGTCGTCGGGCTGGGCAACCCCGGCCCCTCCTACGCCGGCAACCGGCACAACGTCGGGGCGATGGTGCTCGACGAGCTGGCCGCCCGTGCCGGCGTGAAGCTCTCCCCGGGGAAGGGGAAGCGGGCCCGGACGCTGATCGGCGAGGGCCGGCTGGCCGGCCGCCGCGTCGTGCTGGCCCGGCCCACGAGCTACATGAACGAGTCCGGCGGTCCGGTCCGGGGTCTGCTGGACTACCACTCCGTCCTGGCCACCGACCTCGTCGTGCTGCACGACGAGCTGGACATCCCCTTCGGCACCGTGCGGCTCAAGCGCGGCGGCGGGGAGGGCGGCCACAACGGCGTGCGGTCGATCTCCCGGTCCACCGGGACGAAGGACTACCTCCGGGTGCGCGTCGGCATCGGCCGCCCGCCCGGCCGCCAGGACCCGGCCGACTTCGTGCTCAGGGACTTCTCGGCCACCGAGCGCAAGGAGCTGGACCTGCTGGTCGCCGAGGCGGCCGACGCCGCCGAGGAGCTCCTGGCGCTGGGGCTCGAGGCCGCGCAGAACGTCGTCCACCCCCGCACCTGACCCGGCCCCGGGCGGGTGAGCCGCCGTCCCCAACGGGTGAACGGGCCCGCCTCGCATTGACCCGGCCGTGACTCCCCGTGATTGTTGCTCGGACGGCGGGCACCGTGCCCGGGCGAACTCCCTGCTGAGAGGCGGGTAGCCGCGCTCGCACGAGTGACGCCGACTACACATTGTCACGTGTGTCCGGGGGGAACCGTGCTGCTCGACCACTCCACCGTCCGACTCGGGACGGCGTCCCGCGCTCTCGCGGAGACGTCTGCCGCGCCGCGCCGACCCCGCCTGCGGGCCGGCCGGGCACCCTGGGCCGGTCGGTACTCGCGCGCCCTCACCGGCTTCGAGCTCGGAGCCGCGGCGGTGGCCGCGGTGTCCGTCCTCGGCACGCACCCCGACGCCTCGCCGAGCACCTCGCTGTTCTGGGCCAGCGTCGCCCTCGTCGTCGTCTGGCCGGCCCTGCTGCACGCCACCGGCGCCCACGCCGAGCGCGTCTTCGGCACCGGTAGCGACGAGTACCGCGCGGTGGGCAGGGCCGGCTTCCTGCTGCTCGCCGTCGCCGGGTTCGCCTCCTACGCCGCCGACCTCGACCTCAGCCGGGCCCTGGTGGTCGGCGCCGTCCCCGCGCTGACGCTGGGCACCCTGCTCGGGCGGTTCGCCGCCCGCTGCGCGCTGCGCGGCCTGCGCGCCCAGGGGCGCTGCACCAAGCGGGTCGTCGTCGTGGGCCGGGGCACGGCCGCCCTCGAGCTGGTCGAGCGGCTGCGGCGGGAGCGGTTCGCCGGTCTGGAGGTCGTCGCCGCCTGCGTGACGCCCGACGACCGCGACCGGGTGGCCCAGATCGCCGGCGTGCCCGTCGGCGGGCTGGACGACGTCCTGACGCTGGTCGGCTCCCTGGGCGCCGACACCATCGCGGTCACCTCCGCCAGCGAGACCGCCGCGCAGTACCTGCGCTCGCTGTCCTGGCAGCTGGAGGGCACCGGCATCGAGCTGCTCGTCGCGCCCGGCCTGATCGAGGTCGCCGGCCCGCGGCTGCACATCCGCCCGTTCGAGGGGCTGCCGCTGCTGTCGGTCGAGCAGCCGCGCTTCGAGGGCTGGCAGCGCGTGGTCAAGGGCGGCCTGGACCGCGTGGTCGCCGCGTTCGCGGTGCTGCTGTTCGCCCCGGTGCTGCTGGCGATCGCCCTCGCGGTCAAGGTCACCAGCCCCGGGCCGGTGCTCTACCGCCAGGAGCGGGTGGGCGTGAACGGGCAGGCCTTCACGATGCTGAAGTTCCGCAGCATGGTGGTCGACGCCGACCGCCAGGTCGACGCGCTGCGGGCGCAGAACACCTCCGACGGCCTGCTGTTCAAGATGCGGGTCGACCCGCGGGTCACCCCCGTGGGCCGGGTGCTGCGCCGGCTGTCGCTGGACGAGCTGCCGCAGCTGTTCAACGTCCTCGGCGGCTCCATGTCGCTGGTCGGCCCGCGCCCGCCGCTGCCCGGCGAGGTGGCCCGCTACGACACGTCGGTCAGCCGCCGGCTGCTGGTCAAGCCCGGTCTCACCGGTCTGTGGCAGATCTCCGGCCGCTCGGACCTGCCGTGGGAGGAGGCCGTGCGCCTGGACCTGCGCTACGTCGAGAACTGGTCGCTGGCGATGGACCTGCTCATCCTCGTGAAGACCGTCCGCGCCGTCGTCACCAGCTCCGGGGCCTACTGAAAGAGGACCCTCTGCAGGGCGTCGCCGGCGAGCGGTGCCCCGTGCGGGTGAGGGGACCCCCCGAACACCTCCCGCACGGCCCGGCGCCCGTCGATGCTCACCGAGGGCGACGAGACCCGTGCCTCCTGCACGGGACGTCGGTCGAGCTGCTCGGACGCGAGACGGAGGCCCATGTGGACCGCTTGAGCATCGCCATGGTCGGCACGCGCGGTGTGCCGGCCCGCTACGGCGGCTTCGAGACCGCCGTGGAGGAGATCGGCCGCCGGCTGGCCGACGCCGGGCACCGGGTGGTCGTGTACTGCCGCACGGTCCCCGGGGCGCAGGAGCCGCCGCTGCCTGCGCACCTGGGCATGGAGCTGGTGCACCTGCCCGCCGCCCGCCGGCGCTCGCTGGAGACGCTCAGCCACACCGCCCTGTCGGTCCGCCACCTGCTGGCCCACCGCACCGACGCGGCGATCCTGTTCAACGCGGCCAACTCGCCGCTGCTGCCGGCGCTGCGCGCCGCCCGCATCCCGGTCGCCACGCACGTGGACGGCCTGGAGTGGAAGCGCGCCAAGTGGGGCGGCACGGGACGGCGGTACTACCGCGCGGCCGAGGCGCTCGCCGTCCGCTGGTCCGACGCCCTCATTGCCGACGCGCAGGGCATCGCCGACTACTACCGGGACGCCTTCGCCGCGCCCACCACGCTGCTGACCTACGGTGCGCCGCTCATCGAGCCCGGCGATCACCGGCTGGCCGAGCTCGGCCTCGAGCCGCGCGGCTACCACCTGGTGGTCGCGCGCTTCGAGCCGGAGAACCACGTCGACGTCATCGTCGAGGGGTACACCGCCAGCTCGGCCACCCGGCCGCTGGTCGTCGTCGGCTCGGCGCCCTACGCCGACGAGTACACGGCGCGGGTGCACGCGCTGGCCGACGACCGGGTGCGCTTCCTCGGCGGCGTCTGGGACCAGGAGCTGCTCGACCAGCTCTACGCCAACTGCGCCACCTACCTGCACGGTCACTCCGTCGGCGGCACCAACCCCTCGCTGCTGCGCGCGATCGGCGCCGGTGCCGCGGTCACCGCCTTCGACGTCGACTTCAACCGCGAGGTCGTCGCCGACGCCGGCCGCTGGTTCCGCACCCCGGCCGACGTCGCCCGCGAGGTCGCCGCGGTCGAGGCCGATCCCGACTGGGTCACCCGGTCCGGGCAGCGTGCCCGTGAGCTGGCCGGCGGCTACGACTGGGACCAGGTCGCGGCCGGTTACGAGGAGCTCGCCTGCGCGCTGGCCGGGCGCCGCTTCCCGGCGCGCCGCCCGTCCGGGCGCCGCCGGCCGACCGCGGCCGACGCGCCGGTGCCCCCGCGCCCGGTGCAGCTGCCGTCCACCGTCGTCCCGCTGCCCGTGCCGGCCGCCGCCCTCCCGATCGAGGACGTGGCGGTCGAGGAGACCCCGGTGGTCCGGCCGTGACCGCGGTCGCCGGGACCCGCCCGGCCGGGGACCTGCGGACGACGCTGCGCCGGCTGGCCGCCGCGCAGAAGGGGGCGACCGGCGCCCCGGCCTACTCCCGCTTCGTCAACCGGCCGCTGGGCCGGCTCCTCGCCGGGCTGGCCTTCCACGCCGGCCTCACCCCCAACGCGGTCACTGCGGTCAGCGCCGCCTCCACCACCGCCGGCATCGCGCTGCTCGCTCTGGCCCCGCCGTCGGTGCCGATGGGCCTGGCCGTGGCCGTCTGCCTGGTGCTCGGTTACGCGCTGGACGCCGCCGACGGCCAGCTGGCCCGGCTGCGCGGGGGCGGCTCGCCTGCGGGGGAGTGGCTCGACCACATGGTCGACGCCGCCAAGGCCTCCAGCCTGCACCTGGCCGTGCTGATCGGCTGGTACCGCGCCGGCGTCGTCGACGACGTCTGGCTGCTGGTGCCGCTGGGCTACTGCGTCGTCGACGCCGTCACCTACTTCGGCACGATGCTCAACGAGGCGCTGCGCGCCCAGCACGGGGTCGCCACCCGCGCGCAGCGCACCGCCCAGCGGGTCGGCGTGCACCGCTCGCTGCTGACGCTGCCGACCGACTACGGCCTGCTGGCCTGCGTCTTCGTCCTGTTCGGTGTCCCGTCGCTGTTCGTCCCGACGTACGCCGTCCTGTTCCTGGCGGCGGCGGGCTTCCTCGCCCTCGCCTCCGTCAAGTGGTTCCGAGAGATGGGCAGGTTGCCTCGATGAGCACGCAGTCCCCGGGCAACCGGTTCGCGGGCACCCGCCGGCGGGTGTGGCTCGGCGCCGCGGTCGCCGTCGTCGTCGTGGTGCTGACCGTGGTCAGCCTGCTGCTCAGCGGTGGGGACGACGACCGGACGCCGTCCGCTGCCGCGGGGGAGACGACGGCATCCACGACCACGGCACCGCCCGTGGTGGCCGCGCCCACGGCGCCGACACCAGCGCCGACACCAGCGCCGACACCAGCGCCGACACCCGAGACGACACCGGAGCCGACCGGGCCGACCGGGAACGTCGACGACCCGCCCCCGAGCCGGCCCGCGGTCGCGCTCGACGCGGCGGCCCAGGTCGGCGACGGGGTCTCCGCGTCCCTCGTCTCCCTCGATGCCATCGAGGGCACCGCCACCGGCCCCGGCAACATCGCCGGTCCGGCCCTGCGGATCACCGTCCGGATCGAGAACGGCACAGACGAGCCGGTGTCGCTGGGTGGCGTCGTCGTCGACCTCGCCTCCGGCCGGGACCTCGTGCCGGCCTCGCCACTGGACGACCCGTCGGCGGCCCCGTTCGCCGGCACGGTCGCCCCGGGCGAGCACGCCGACGGCGTCTACGTCTTCACCATCCCCGAGGAGGACCGCGGGTCGGTGACGGTGTCGGTGGGGTACCAGGCGGGCGCGCCGCTCATGGTCTTCACCGGCTCCGCGAGCTGAGCACCGTGGGTACCACGGAGCGGGCGCAGCCGCGCCCGCCGGTCCTCGTCGTGCACCCGGGCGCGGAGCTCTACGGGGCCGACCGGGTCCTCCTCGAGTCGGCGACCGCGCTCGCGGACCGCTTCGACGTCACGGTGGCGCTGCCCGGCCCCGGCCCGCTCGTCGCGGAGCTCGAGCGGCGCGGCCTGCGCGTCGTCCTCTGTCGCATGCCGGTACTCCGCAACGCGGCGCTGCGGCCACGCGGCACCGTCCGACTGGTGGCCGACGCGGTGCTGGGGGCGCTCCCTGCGCTGTGGCTGCTCCGCCGGTACGGCGTCGCGGGCGCGTACGTGAACACGCTGACCCTGCCGTCATGGCCGCTGCTGGCGCGAGTGGCCCGGCGGCGTTCGGTCTGCCACGTGCACGAGGCCGAGCGGTCCGCGCCCCGGCTGCTCCGCCGCGGCATGGCCGTGTGTCCGGTCCTCGCCGACCGAGTGATCGTCAACAGCCGGTTCACGCTCGAGGTGCTGACCGAGGTCGCTCCGCGCTTGCGTGCGCGCAGCACCGTCGTCCTCAACGGCATACCGGCACCCGGCGAGGTCCTGCCGCCGCGGACGGAGCTGGACGGTCCGCTCCGCCTGCTGTTCGTCGGCCGGCTCTCGCCCCGCAAGGGGCCCCAGGTGGCGGTGGCCGCGCTACAGGAGCTGCTCGGCCGCGGTGTGGATGCCCGGCTGCAGCTGCTCGGCTCGGTCTTCGAGGGCTACGAGTGGTTCGAGGCGGAGCTGCGCCGGACGGTCGCTGACCAGGGGCTCGCTGACCACGTGGAGTTCCTCGGCTTCCGGACCGACGTGTGGCCCCACCTGTCCCGTGCCGACGTCGTGCTGGTGCCCTCGGTGGCCGAGGAGTCCTTCGGCAACACCGCGGTCGAGGCGGTGCTGGCGGCCCGGCCCGTCGTGGTCAGCGACTCGAGCGGGTTGCGCGAGGCCGTCTCCGGCTACCGCAGCGCCCAGGCGGTGGCGCCGGGCCGGACGACCGACTGGGCCGACGCCATCCAGCGAGTGGCCGACGACTGGCCCACCTTCCTCGCGGCGGCCGGGGTGGACGCCCGCGAGGCCGCTGCCCGGCACGCCCAGACCGGTTTCCGGGAGCGCCTCGTCGCCGTGGTGGAGTCCCTGACGGCGGACCGGTCCAGCGGTAGCCGTCCCGTCGAGCGCCCTCCGGCCGCGGCCGTGGTCGCCTCGACCGGATGACCAGCCCCCTGTGGGCGGCAGAGGACATGCTCGCCGGTGCGCCGGCGAGGACACGTGACAGTCGGTGGACCAGGGGGAGGACCGTGCTGGGAGAGACAACGGCGCCGGGGGTGCGGCTGGGGACGCCGCCCGTGCTCATGTACCACTCGATCAGCCCCTCGCGGCTACCGGATCCGCACGCCCTGCGGGTGCACCCAGCGCGGTTGGACCGGCACCTGCGGCTCCTGGCCCGGCTGCGCCTGCGCGGGGTGTCCCTGTCGGAGCTGGTGCGCGCCCAGGAGCGCGGGGAGTCCCGCGGGCTGGTCGGGCTGACGTTCGACGACGGCTACACCGACTTCCTCGAGCACGCCGTCCCGGTGCTGGAGCGGCACGGGATGACCGGCACCGTCTACGTCGTGGCCGGCCGTCTGGCCGGTGCCAACGACTGGGACGACGGCCCCCGGCTCGACCTCATGGGCGCCGACCAGGTGCGCGCGGTCGCCGCCGCGGGCCACGAAGTGGGCAGCCACACGCTGTCGCACGCCCGTCTGGCAGGCGCGGGCGCCGCCACGCTGACCACCGAGGTCGGCCGGAGCCGCGAGGTGCTCCAAGAGGTCCTGCAGGCGGAGGTCACCGGCTTCTGCTACCCCTACGGCAGCTACGACGACGCGGCCGCACACGCCGTCCGGGTGGCCGGTTACGACCACGCCTGCGTCACCGGCGACTACGACCCGGGAGACCGGTTCACCCTGCCCCGCTGTTACGTCAGCCCCGGCGACACGGAGGCGCACCTGGTCGCCCGGCTGGTCCGCCACTCCGTCCGCCTGCGCCGGCGGCGGGCATCCGACGCGGCGGGGCGCGGGACGACGCGCCCCTGACGATCCGGTGCCCGGTCGCTCCCGGCCGGGCACCGCTGGCCCGCAGCCCCGGGTCCTCCTCCGTCGACCGACGGAGGGGGACCCGGGGCCTGCCGTCGTTCCCGGCCCGGCACTGCGGGCAGCCCCTGGCCGGGGCATCTCATCACTCCGTGTGATTGCCGAGCCGAAGTCGTCCGCCACGTTCGTGCAGCTCACCACCGTATCGGGTGAGGTGATCACCCCTCCCGCGCCGCGATCGTCACGCTTAGTGTCGGTCGACTGCCTGGGATCACGGGGGTTCCGGGTGATGGATCGAAGCGGGGGACAGCAGTGACCGGACGCATGGCTGGCGTGGCCAGGCGGTGCATCGCAGGCGGGTTGAGCCTGCTGTTGGCGGGTGGGGCGCTCGGCCTCCTGGGGCCGGCGACGGCCCAGGCGGACTCCGCCCCACTCGACCCGACGAACCCGGCGACGCCGGCCACCGTGACCGCCGACGCGCTGCCGACGGTGCAGATCAACGGAGTGGTCTGGTCGCAGGTGGTCGTCGGCAACACGGTGTACGCGACGGGGAAGTTCACCAGGGCCCGGCCGGCCGGCGCCGCCGCGGGCACCCAGGAGACGGTGCGCAACCACTTCCTCGCCTACGACATCCGCACCGGCCAGCTGATCCCGTCCTTCGCCCCCGACCTCAACGGGCAGGGCCTGGTGGTGACCGCCTCGCCGGACGGGTCGCGCGTCTACGTCGGGGGTGACTTCACCCGGGCCAACGGCCAGGTCCGCAACCACGTCGCGGCCTACAGCACCGCGACCGGTCAGCTGATCGCCGACTTCCGGCCCAGCGTCTCGAGCTCGGTGCGCGCCATCGCGGCCACGAACTCGACCGTGTACCTCGGCGGGAACTTCAGCGCCATCGGCTCGGTCAGCCGCAGCCGGCTGGCCGCCGTGACCGCCGCCAACGGGGCGCTGCTCCCGTGGGCTCCCCGGCTGGGCACCGGACCCACGACCGGCAACCGGCTCCCGGTCTTCGACGCCCAGGGCAACCCGACCAGGACGTTGGACACCGCCGCCAACTCGCGCACGAGCACCGAGGTCATGGCGCTCGTGGTGACCAACGGCGGGTCCCAGGTGGTGGCCGCCGGCCGGTTCCACACGATCAACGGCACGGCCGCCTCCGGCGTCGGCGCGGTCGACGCGGTCAGCGGTGCCAGCCGGCCGTTCCGAGTCGGGCAGCTGGTGACCAACCAGGGCGTCAACTCGGCCGTCTACAGCCTGAGCACGGACGGGTCCGTGGTCTACGGCACGGCCTACGACTTCTACGGCCCGGGCAACCTCGAGGGCGGCTTCGCGGCCGACGCCGACGGCGGCACCGTGCGCTGGATCAACGAGTGCAAGGGCGACACGTACTCCAGCGTGCCGATGAACGGGGCGCTGTACTACGCCACCCACGCGCACGACTGCGCGCGGATCAACGGCTTCCCGGAGCAGAACCCGCGGGTGAACAAGTTCGCCACCGCGGTCAGCCTGGCCGCCGACGGCGTCCTCGGCTCCGCGTCGCACGCGAACTGGCGCGGCCTGCCCTCGGCCACGCTGCTCGACTGGTTCCCCACCATGAAGGCGGGGACCTACACGGGCCAGAACCAGGCCGGCTGGAGCGTGGCGGCCAACAGCCAGTACGTCGTCTACGGCGGTGAGTTCGGCGCGGTCAACGGCGTCGCCCAGCAGGGCCTCGTCCGCTACGCGCTGCCCACGCTCGCGCCCAACAAGGTCGTCGCGACCCCGGCGCCGAGCCTCACGGCAACCGCGATCGCTCCGGGCACCGTCCGGATCGGCTGGAAGGCGATCGTCGACCAGGACAACGAGTGGCTGACCTACCGCGTCTACCGCGACGGCAACGAGACCACGCCGATCGGGGTGTTCACCCGGCCCTCCACCTGGTGGCAGACCCCGAACCTGGCCTTCACCGACCGGGGGGTCAGCGCCGGGGCGCACACCTACCGGGTCACGGCCTCCGACCCGGCCGGCAACCGGCGGGGCTCGGCCTGGGTGACGGCGACGGCGACGGCCGGCGGCGGTCCGCGCCTCTACGCCGAGACCGTGCACGCCGACGGTGCGATCGACCAGTGGTCGTTCGCCGAGACCTCCGGCGCCACCACCTTCGACACGGCCGGCACCTCGGACGCGACGATCAACGGTGGCGTGACCCGAGGTGTCGCCGGCGCCGTCTCCGGTGACGGCAACACCGCGTTCGCGTTCGACGGCGGTACGACGGGCTTCGTCGCGACGAAGACCGCGGTCCCGGCCCCGCAGACCTTCTCTGTCGAGGCGTGGTTCCAGACGACCTCCACGAGCGGTGGCAAGATCGTCGGCTTCGGCAACGCCGCCACCGGGACGAGCACCGCCTACGACCGACACGTCTACATGGACGCCACCGGCCGGATCTCCTTCGGTGTCTACGACGGCGCGAAGAAGACGGTGACCACGGACGGCGCCTACAACGACGGCCGGTGGCACCACGTCGTCGCCACGCTGAGCGGGCAGGGCATGGCGCTCTACCTCGACGGTCAACTGGCCGGGCGACTGGCCACGGCGACCTTCGCACAGCCCCTGTCCGGCTACTGGCGGATCGGCGGGGACACCTCCTGGTCCGGGGCGGCCTTCTTCGCCGGCCGCATCGACGAGGTCGCCGTCTACCCCAAGGCCGTCTCGGCCCAGCAGGTGGCCGCCCACCACGCCCTCGGCACCACCGGCAGGGCTCCCAACACGGCGCCGACCGCGACCTTCACCACGAAGGTGACCGACCTGACGGCGGCCTTCGACGGCTCGCGGTCCGCCGACAGCGACGGCACCGTGACCGGCTACGCCTGGGACTTCGGCGACGGGGCCACGGGCAGCGGCGCGACCGCGACGCACGCCTACGGCGCGCCGGGGACCTACCAGGTCACGCTGCGGGTGACCGACGACGGCGGCGCGACCGCGCAGCACTCCGCTGCGGTCACGGTCACGGCCCCGGCGCCCAACGTGGCGCCGACGGCCGCCTTCACCACCACGGCGGCCGGGCGGTCCGGTGCCTTCGACGCGTCGGGCTCCACCGACAGTGACGGCACCGTGGCCGGCTACGCCTGGGACTTCGGGGACGGGACGACGGGCACCGGGCGGACGGCGACGCACGTCTACCCGGCTGACGGCACCTACACCGTCACGCTCACGGTCACCGACGACGACGGCGCCACGGGGACCACCCAGCAGGCGGTCACCGTCGCCGGTGAGCCCGTACTGGCCTCGGACGACTTCGCGCGGACGGTGACCGGGGGTCTGGGCACCGCCGACGTCGGCGGCGCGTGGACGGCCTCGGCCGGTGCCAGCCGGCAGTCGGTGGGGTCGGGCGCGGCGACGTTCGCCATGGCCCCGGGCGCCAACACCGGCTCCTACCTGGGTGCCGTCTCGCAGACCGGCGCGGACGTGCGGACGACGGTGTCGCTGTCGACGGTGCCCACCGGAGGCGGAGCGATGGTCTACGTCGTCGGCCGCCGGGTGGACGCGAACCAGGAGTACCGCGCCCGGGTGCGGGTGCTCTCCGACGGCAGCGTGCGGGTGGGCATGGTCCGGTTCGCCGGCACCACCGCCGAGACGCTGATCGGCGCGGAGGTGGCGGTCCCGGGTCTGGTGTACACCGCCGGCACCGAGCTGGACGTGCGGGTGCAGGTCTCGGGCACCGGCACCACCGCCCTCACGGCCACGGTGTGGAAGGCCGGTACGACCGAGCCGGCCACCCCGACGGTCAGCCGCACCGACACCACCGCGTCGCTGCAGGCGCCCGGGTCGGTGGGCCTGTTCGGGTACCTCTCCGGCAGCGCGACCGCGGCGGTCCGGGCCGGCTTCACCTCCTTCACGGTGTCGCCGGTGGCCTGAGGCGGGACCGCGGGCCGCACAGCAGGCTGTGGCCCCGCGGTGCCACCAGTTCGGGTGAGGCCCGGTTCCCTCCTGGGGGTACCGGGCCTCGCCGTCGGTGACGATCGTCGGGTGAGGGGTGCGATGCGTCTGCTGCGCCGGCCGGCCACCGGTGCGCTGACCGCCCAGGGCACGCAGGCGGTGGCCGGCCTCGCGCTACAGGTCGCCGCCGCCCGCGAGCTCGGTGCCGCCGGGCTGGCCGCCTTCTCGCTCGCCTACGGGGCGATCGTGTTGGCCACCGCGGTCTGCAGTGGGCTGGTCGGCGACTCGCTCACCGTGCTCGACCGCCACGCCCCGGGGATCCGCGCCGGCCTGCACGTGAGCGCGGTCCTGGTCTCGGGGGCCGCTGCCGTGGTCGGTGGCGCACTCGCCCTGCTGACCGCGGTCGTGCCGCTCTGGGCCGGGTTGCTGCTCGGCCTGGCGACGGCCGCCTTCATCGTCGAGGACACGTTGCGCCGCCTGCTGATGGCCAGCGGACGGTTCTGGTCGCTGCCGGTCGTCGACGTGACCAGCCTCGGGCCTGCGCTCGCCGTCCTCGTGACCGCGGGGCTCTCGGGCAGGCTGACACTGGCCACGTTCGTCGTCGCGCTGCTGGTCGGGCAGAGCGCAGCCGCGCTGGTCGCGTGGCTGCTGCTCCCGCCGGGGGAGCGCCCCCGCGGGCCCTGGCGGCGGCCGGACCTCCGCGGGGTCGCCGCCTTCGGTGCCTACCGTGCGGCCGCGCAGACGATCCGCCCGGCCCTGCTCACGCTGCTCCGCCTCGTCGTCGTGACCGTGGCCGGTGCCGCTGCCTACGGGCCGCTGGAGGCGGCCCGCGTGTACACCGCCCCGACCCTGGTCCTCGTCGCCGGCATGGGGTCGTTCCTGCTACCGCACTTCGTCGCACTGCGGTCCCGAGGAGCGGCGGCTGGGCTGCGCTCCGCCGACCGTGCCGCCATCGGGCTGGCCGTCGCGGTGACGACGATCGGCGTCGTCGCCGTCCTCGCGCTGCCGTGGCTGGGCCCGCTGTTGACCGGCGGCGGATACGCCGTCCCGGGAACCGCGGTGGCCGGGTGGACGGCGTACGCGGTGGCCGGCGCGGTCCTGCTGCCCTACGCCGCGCTCGCCTCGGTGCACGGCGAGCAGCGGCGGGTGCTGGTGCTGCGCGCGCTCGAGTTCGCCGCCCCGGCCGTCGTCCTGCCGCTCGTCCTGCTGGCCGACGGTGGGCCGGTGTGGGCACCGCTGGTGCTGGCCCTGGGTCCGGTCCTCGCCGCCGTGGCGGTCCGCCGGACGGTGGTCGTGCCGTTCGTGCGCGACACCCGCGCCCGGCCCGCGCCCGAGCCGGTGACCGCGTGACGCGCCCGTCGACCCCACCACCGCCCGCCCGGACCGAGCGGACGCTGCCCGAGCGGCCTCAGCTGCTGGTCCGCCTGGCGGCGCTGCTCGTCGTGGTCGGAGCCGTGGGCTGGCGGCGCGGGGAGTACTTCTCCGGATCGCTCGACCCGGTCGTCGTCGCCAAGGCCCTGGTCAGCCTGGTGGCGCTGGCGGCGGCGCTGCTGGCCGCGCAGTCGGCCGACCGGCGGCGCGTCGGGACCGGCTCGCTGTGGTTGCTCGGCGTGCTGCTGGGCAGCTCGGTGTTCGGTGCGCTGACCGCGGGCAACCTGGTGGCGGGCGGCGTGGTCGCCGTCCGGGTGGCCCTGGTGGCCGCCACGGTGGTGCTGCTGCTGCGTGCGGCTCCCGCGCTGCACGTCCTGCTCGCCTTGGCGCAGGCCTGTGGTGCCCTGGCGCTGATCGCGGCCGTGAGCGGGCTCCCCACCCTCGCGGAGGGGCGGCTGGCCGGCCGCGTCCCGGCCATCGACCCCAACGAGCTGGCCCTGCTGGCCGGGATCGTGGTGGTCGTGCTGGCGTGGCGCGCCGTGCTGGGCCAGGCCGGCCCGGCCGCCGCCGTCACGGGGGCGTTCTTCCTCGCCGTCGTGTGGGCGACCGGCTCCCGGACCGGCCTGCTCATGCTGCTGTTCGGCATCCTCGTGATGGGCCTGTACCTGCGCCGGCCGCAGGTGGGACTGGTCGTCGGCGGCCTGGTCCTCGGCGCAGTGGGGGTGCTCGCGCTGGCGGGCACGGGGGCCGTCGGCGGGTTCGTCGAGCGGGGTGGCGACGGGACGAGCACGCTCGGTTCCCGGTTCATCGCCTGGCGGGCCGCGCTCACGTGGGCGACGTCGGACTGGCAGACGGTCTTCGGCGGAGGTCTCTCGGTCAAGATCATCCGGGTCCGGGGCCAGTACTGGGACACTCAGCCGCTGGACAGCACCTGGGCGTCGCTGCTGGTGCAGACCGGAGTGCTCGGGCTGGCCGTGGCCGCGGTGTGGATCTTCTGGACGTTCCGTGGCGCGTTGCTCGCGCCGCTCCCGCACCGCGTGCTGTTCCTCGGGCTGCTCGTCTTCCTCGTCGGACGCAGCCTGCTGGAGAGCGGCCTCTTCGACGCCACCCCGGCGTTCGTGCTGTTCGTGGCCGTCTCGCTGCTGGCCGAGGGTGCGTCACGGCGCCGCTTGCGGGCGGAGGCGCCCGAGGAGCCCGCGGCCGCACCAGGCTGACCCGTGACGGGGCGTCGGCGTGGCCGCCGCTCGGGTGCTCACGGGCGGACGTCGGTCTGCGACGTTCGCGGCGCCGCGCCGGGCGACGAGGGCGTGCCAGCGCCGACCTCGGCGCAGCCCGAGCACGAGGGACAGCCAGACCACCGGGCCCACCCGGGAGCAGCGGGTTCCTGTGGGCGGCCACAGGAGACGGGCGACCATCGGCTGGGGGCCACGTCGACCTGGGTACGGCTGTCGGAGACGACTACCTCGTGCACGTCCCGGTGCCCGGCCCCACTCCCGCCGCGGGCAAGACGCGGACGCGTTCGCCGAGGGGCCAGGGGCCGTGAGCTGCTGAGAGGCCGAGGGCATGGAGTCACAGACGATCAGCCGGCGCACCGCGGCCGCACGGCAGGAGCAGTCGTTCAGCGACCGGTGAGGACGGCGTCGTCCTCGACCGCCAGGGTCTCGGTGCCCGGCCGGGGCGAGGGGGCCGGGCGCACGACCGCCGCCCTCGAGCGACGTGCGGACCGCCTCCGCGGCACCAGGACGACGGCGAGCAGTCGGACGTCCGCGGCGGTGAGGACGGTGCGGATCTCCCGCAGGTGGGCGCCGTCGATCCGACCCGCCCGGACGACCAGCACGACGCCGTCGTGCTCCACGGCCAAGCGGCGCCACTCCCGCAGCGGTCCGGGCGGGGGGCTCACCGCGAGCCGGACGCCGGTGCCGCCGGTGGCACCGGCGCGGATGCCCGGGACCGGCCGGCCCGACGTGGCGGACACGCCCCACGCGGTCAACTCGGCCGCGACCTCGTCGATCACGGAGCGGGCGGCCGCCTCGTCGTCCGGCGCTGCGGTCACGGCCACCACACGCAGGGACTGCCGCTCGGCGAGGGGCTCGAGCCTCCGGGCGAGCAGCGTCGCCGGCCGCCTCCGGCCCCGGCGCCCGGCAGTCGGGGCGTGGACCGGCAGGTCCTCCGCGCCGGCACCCCACGCGGCCCGGACGTCGTCCCCGGTGTGCAGGCGCGTGTCCGTGCGGCTGCGAACGACCGCAGCCGCCGCACCCAGCGCGAGACCCACCACCAGACCCAACAGCAGGAGCAGCCCGGGCTGGGGGAAGACGGGGGACGTCGGCACGGTCGCCGGGTTGGTCACCGTCAGGTCCACCGGCGACTCACCGTCGCGGGTGCGTTCGAGCAGCTCCACCGCGAGCCCGAACTCCTGGGCGACGGCATCGGCGATCGCGGCGGCCTCCTCCGGGTCCTCGTCGGAGACGCTGATGTCGATCTGCGAGGTGTCGGGCGGGTTGACGGCGGCGACGCGGGCGCGGAGGTCGGCGAAGGACTCCTGGATGCCCAGTTCCTCGATGACCGAGCCGAGGACCGTCCGGCTGCGGGCGACGTCGGGGTAGGTGGTCACGCGCTGGTTGACGAACTGGGCGCCGCTGGTGCCCTCACCCCCGGTGCTCGCGACGAACACCTGGGCGGTCGCCTGGTACGTCGGGGTGCTCACCAGCACGACGGTCAGCGCGACCAGCACGCCGGCCAGGGCCAGTCCGACCCAGGTCGTCCAGTACCGGCGCAGCGCCGTCCCGTAGTCCCGCAGCTCCATGCCGCCTGCCCCCTCGTCGGTGCTCCCGCGCGCGGATGCCGCGCGCGTGTCGCTGTTCGACGCTAAGGGCCCCGGCGCCCGTCCGGTCGCCCGGTGCAGGAGCCCTCACCCGATGGGGTCAGGCAACGGGCCGGGTCGCCGTCCACGGGGCGCAGCGCCCGCCCTTTCCGGGTGAATCCCGAGGCCAGGATCGGCCGACCGGTCACTCTCTGTCATACGTTTCCGGCCGAGGGGCGGTGTACCGGGGCTGATCAGCCAGCACCGGTCACCCAGCGTGTCGACGTGACGGGGGATGGATCAGCATGTCCGAGATCAGCGCAGATGGACCGGTCGCGCCGGTGGTCGGCTACGCCCCGGGGGCGTACGACCTGTTCCACGTCGGGCACCTGAACATCCTCCGGCACGCTGCGGAGCACTGCGACGTCCTGATCGCCGGGGTGGTCTCCGACGAGGTGCTGCTGCTCACCAAGGGTCGCGCGCCGGTGGTCCCCCTGGCGGAGCGCCTGGAGATCGTCCGCAGCCTGCGCTTCGTCGACGACGTGCACGCCGAGGTCGTGCCCGACAAGATCGACACCTGGCGCCAGGTGCGCTTCGACGTCATCTTCAAGGGCGACGACTGGCGGGGGACCCCCAAGGGCGACAAGCTCGAGCGGGACTTCGCCGAGGTCGGTGTACGGGTGCAGTACTTCCCGTACACGATGCACACCTCGAGCACGATCCTGCGCCGCGCGCTGGCCGCCACGATCGCCGGCGAGCCGACCGAGCGCTCGGCCAGCGTCGTCTGACCGGGCGCGCCGGACGCTCCCGACGGAGCCGTCCCGGGAACGTGTGCCTGCCGGCCGACGTCGACGGGCACCGCTCCCCGACCGTGTCCTCCGGGGTCCACTCCGGGAGCTGGGGACGACGGCGGCGGCTGCCCGATCCGCGGGACTAACCTGGAGGGACGGCCCCCCGCGCACCCGGCGCGACGTGCGTGGCCACTGACTCCAGGAGTGCAGGACTCGTGACCCTCCGCGGCGTGCTCGACGTCGTCCTCACCGACCCCGGCATGGCCCGCGTCGCGGCCGCGGCCGGGAACGCGGAGCTGGCGGTCACCGCACCGCCGTCCGTCCAGCCCCTCGTCGCCGCCGCGCTGGCGGCGGGGGGCGGGTCGGGTGCCGAGTGCGGCGGTGCCGGCGTGCCCGTCCTCGTCGTGACGGCGGGGGAGCGGGACGCCGACGCCGTCGCCGACCAGCTGCGCTGCTTCCTGCCCGACCGGCGCACCGCGGTCTTCCCGGCCTGGGAGACGCTGCCGCACGAGCGGCTCTCCCCGCGCGCGGACACCGTCGGCCGCCGGCTCGCGGTGCTGCGCGACCTGACCCACCCCGGGCAGAACGGCACCATCGACGTGCTGGTCGCGCCGGTGCGCAGCGTGCTGCAACCGCTGGCCCCCGGCCTGGGCGACCTCGTCCCGGTCGAGTTGAAGTCGGGGGACACCGCCGAGCTGGACGACGTCGCCCGCGCGCTCACCGACGCCGCCTACACCCGCGTGGAGCTGGTGGAGAAGCGCGGTGAGTTCGCCGTCCGCGGTGGCCTGCTCGACGTCTTCCCGCCGACCGAGCCGCACCCGGTCCGGGTGGAGTTCTGGGGCGACGAGGTCGACGAGCTGCGCTACTTCTCCGCCGCCGACCAGCGTTCCCTGGACGAGCGGCCCGAGCGGCTGTGGGCCCCGCCGTGCCGCGAGCTGCTGCTGACCGACGAGGTCCGTGCGCGGGCCGCGGCGCTGGCCGTCGAGCACCCCGGCCTGCTGGAGGTCCTCGGCAAGGTGGCCGAGGGCATCGCCGTCGAGGGCATGGAGTCACTCACCCCGGCGCTCATCGGGCACCAGCACATGGACCTGCTCACCGACCTGCTGCCGGCCGGCACGCACGTGCTGGTCTGCGACCCCGAGCGGGTGCGCAGCCGTGCCGCGGACCTGGTGCGCACCGCCGAGGAGTTCCTCGCGGCCTCCTGGGCCACCGCCGCCGAGGCCGGCGAGGCACCGCTGGACCTCGGTGCGTCGTCCTTCCGCGACCTCGCCGACATCGAGGCCGCCGCCCGCGGCCGCGGGCTGCCGTGGTGGACCACCGGCGCGTTCACCCTGGCCCACGAGGACGACGACACGCACGTCACCCTCGACGCGACGACGGTCGAGCGCTTCGCCGGCGACGTCCCGCGCGCGGTCGAGCAGCTGCGCGCCTGGTCCCGGGACGGCTGGCGGGTCGTGGTCACCTTCGCCGGTCCCGGCCCCGCGCAGCGCGCCGCCGACCAGTTCACCGAGGCCGAGCTGGGTGCCCGGCTGGTGCCCGACGTCGCCACGGCGCCCGAGCCGCGGCTGACCCACGTCACCCAGGGCAACCTGGAGGCCGGCTTCGCCTTCCCCGGGGTGGGCCTGGCGCTGCTCACCGAGCACGACCTCACCGGCCAGCGCGGCACCTCGATGCGCGACGCGGTGAAGATGCCCGCGCGCCGGCGCAACGCCGTCGACCTGGTGCAGCTGCAGCCCGGCGACCTCGTCGTCCACGAGCACCACGGCATCGGCCGCTACGTCGAGATGGTCAGCCGCACCGTCAACGGCGGGCAGCG
>DASQNB010000117.1:0-8384 GCA_035645175.1 Geodermatophilus sp. | reverse complement strand
CGCGCTGAACGCCCCGAACTCCGCCGACGCCTGGTTGTCCTGGTCCTCGGCGAAGAAGGTGCCGATGAAGTTGTAGGCGTCGTTGTAGTCACCGGTCCACCCGAGCAGGTGGATGTCGGCCTGACCGGACTGGACGGCGTTCAGGTAGTCCGGGTTCCACGGCAGCGCGACCGGCTCGATGGTGAAACCGGCGTCGGTCAGGTTCTGGCTGATGACCTGGAACATCGCGGCGGGGTCCGGCAGGTAGGGCCGGCTGACCTCGGTCGGGTAGTAGAACCGCAGCGTCGTGCCCTCGGCGCCGGCCTCCCGCAGCAGCTGCCGGGCACGGTCGGGGTCGTAGGCGTAGGTGGTGACGTCCTCGGCGTAGCCGTCGACGGTCGGCGGCATGAACTCGACGGCCGCCTCGGCGCCCTCGGGGAGCAGCGAGCTGACGATCGTGTCGCGGTCGATCGCGTGCGCGATCGCCTGCCGCACCCGCGGGTCCTGCAGCGCGGGGTTGGCGTTGGTGCCGGGGACGTTCCCGCCGTTGAAGCCCAGGTAGAGGATGTTGAACGGGTCGCGGACCAGGACCTGGAAGCCCTCGTCCTCCAGCGACTGGTAGTCCGCCGGCGCCACGAAGTCGTAGCCGTCGATCGAGCCGGCCTGCAGCTCCTGCCGGCGGGTGTTCTGGTCTGAGATGGTGCGGATGATCAGCTCGTCGAGCAGCGCCGGCTCGCCCCAGTAGTCCTCGTTGCGGACCAGGGTGACCTGGCCGTTGCCGCGGTCCCAGCTGTCGAAGCGGAAGGGCCCGGTGCCGGTCGGGTGCTCCAGGGCGTACTCGGGGTAGGTCAGCGCGTCCTCGTCACCGGACAGGTTGTCGGCGTCGTACTCCTGCAGCGCCGTCGGGCTCTGGATGGAGAAGGCCGGCAGCGCCAGCGCGGCGGGGAACTTCGAGGTGACCTGGGTGAGCCGGATGACCGCGGTGTTCTCGTCGGTCGCCGCGCAGCTCTCGTAGATGCTCGGGGTGTCCGGCGTGCTGGCGAAGCCGCCGAAGACCGCCTGGTAGTAGTAGGAGGCGCTCGGGCTGGTCGCCAGGCCGTCGAAGTTGTACCAGCGGTCGAAGTTGAAGCAGACCGCCTCGGCGTTGAACTCCGTGCCGTCGTGGAACTGGACGCCCTGCTGCAGGTTGAAGGTGTACTCCAGCCCGTCCTCGCTGACCTCCCAGTCCTCGGCCAGCTCGGGGACCGGGTCCGTGCCGCCGATCTCGTTGCCGAGCAGGCCCTCGAAGATCTGGCGGGATACGCGGAAGGTCTCACCGTCGCTGCCGAACGCCGGGTCGAGCATCGCGGGGTCGCCGGTGGCGCCGAAGACCATGGTGCCGCCGGACTGGGCCTCACCACCGCCCTCCCCGCCACCACCGGACTCGCGGTCGCTGGAGGCACAGGCAGCCAGGGTGACTGCGGTGAGCGTGGCCGCCGAGGCGGCGAGCACGCGTGAGGGACGACGCTGCATCGCGGAAGACCTGCCTTCTCGGGCCCCTGTGGGCCGGATGAGTTCCCGACTTCGCGGCCGGAGGGCGCAAGCCCTCACGGACGTGGGTCGGACCCTAGGCGGGACGTGCGCGCGATCGTGAGCCGGGGAGTCCCATCGACACCATCCTGTGACCTGGTAACGGGCAGGTCAGACGAGAGGACGACGCCCCGCCCTCGCCGCGGGATCGGCGGTCTCGTGGCGGTCGACGTCCGACGACCACGAGGTCGTCGATCTCGTGGGAACGGGACCGACACCGACTGCGCGCTCCATGGCGTGACTCCACGCCCGGCCCCCTCCAGGGCGTCCCCGAGCGTCAGATGGCCCCCTCCTTGGGCGTCCCCGAGCCTGCGAGGGGACCCAGGAGGGGGTCCTTCCTCCAGGAGGGGTCCTCCTTCAGGCGTCGATGCGGCGGCGGCCCTCGAACGCGCGGCCCAGCGTGACCTCGTCGGCGTACTCCAGGTCGCCGCCCACCGGCAGGCCGCTGGCCAGCCGGGAGACCGCCAGCCCGAGCGGGCCGACCAGCCGCGCCAGGTAGGCGGCGGTCGCCTCGCCCTCGAGGTTGGGGTCGGTGGCGATGATCAGCTCGGTGACCGTGCCGCCCATCAGCCGGGTCATCAGCTCCTTGACCCGCAGGTCGTCGGGGCCGACGCCGTCGATCGGGCTGATCGCGCCGCCCAGCACGTGGTAGCGACCGCGGAACTCGCGGGTGCGCTCGATGGCGACGACGTCCTTGGGCTCCTCGACGACGCAGATGACGTCGTCGACGCGCCGGGGGTCACGGCAGATCCGGCACTGCTCGCCCTCGGCGACGTTGTAGCAGGTGCTGCAGAAGCGGACGTCGGCCTGCACCCGCTGCAGCGCCGCGACCAGCCGGCCGACGTCCGCGGACTCCGCCGCCAGCAGGTGGAAGGCGATGCGCTGGGCGCTCTTCGGCCCGACACCGGGCAACCGGCCGAGCTCGTCGATGAGGTCCTGGACAGCCCCCTCGTACACGGTGTTCCTCTCGTCGTGGAGGGGTGCCCGGCCTCTACAGGCCGGGCAGCCCCAGGCCGCCACCGAGGCCGCCGGCGAGCGGCCCCATCCGGCTGGCGGTGAGTTCGTTGACGGCGCGCGAGGCGTCGCGGAAGGCCGCGACGACGAGGTCCTGCAGGGTCTCGAGGTCGTCGGGGTCGACGGCCGCCGGCGCGATCGTCACCGCCGTGACCTCGCCCTGCCCGGTCATCGTCACGCTGACCAGGTCACCGCCCGCCGTACCGGTGACCTCCTCCTGCGCCAACTGCTCCTGCGCGGCAGCCAGCTGCTGCTGCATCTGCTGCGCCTGCTTCAGCAACTCCGACATGTCGGGCTGGCCTCCGGGGAACATGACCCGAGCCTAGGCCGAGGGGACGACACGTGCGGGGACGCCCACGTCCTCAACCAACCGGTTGACAACAGCGGCGGACGGGTCCACGCTCTTCCTCAACCGAACGGTTGAGGAAGGGAGGACACCCGATGGCCGCCGATCCGCTCTCCCGGGTCTTCGCGGCCCTGGCCGACCCCACGCGGCGCGACATGGTCGCCCGGCTGGCGGTCGCCGACGCCACCGTCGGTCAGCTCGCCGGGCCCTACGACGTGAGCGTCCAGGCGGTCTCCAAGCACCTGCGGGTGCTCGAGGACGCCGGCCTGGTCACCCGCAGCCGCGACGCCCAGCGGCGTCCGGTGCACCTGGAGGCCGAGGTCCTCGACCTCATGACCGCGTGGATCGAGCGCTACCGGCGACAGGCCGAGGAGCGCTACCGCCGTCTCGACGACGTCCTGGCGTCCATGCCGGACGGCGACACGGACACCACCACCGACACCCCCACTGAGAGAGGGAACCCGTCATGACCACCTCCACGCACGAGACCCGGATCGACGTCGACCCCGAGGTGCCGCTGGTCCGGATCACCCGCGAGTTCGACGCGCCGCCGGCCAGGGTCTTCCGCGCGCACACCGACCCGGAGCTGGTCGCACGGTGGCTGGGCCCGCGCGGCCTGGAGATGTCGATCGACCGCTACGACTGTCGCACCGGCGGCTCCTACCGCTACGTGCACCGGCAGGGCGACGAGGAGTACGGCTTCCACGGCTCCTTCCACGAGGTGCGGCCCGACGAGCTCATCGTGCAGACCTTCACCTTCGAGGGGCAGCCCGACGGCGTCGCCCTGGAGAAGCTGGTCCTGGAGGACCTCGGCGACGGCCGCACCCGGCTGACCTCGACGTCCCTGGTCGACTCCTTCGCCGACCGGGACGCCATGATCGCCAGCGGCATGGAGGTCGGCATCCGTGAGGGCTACGAGCGCCTCGACGAGGTCCTGGCACAGGGCTGAGCTCGACCTCGTCCCGGCGGCAGGCCCCCCTGCAGGGCCCCAATGCGAGCGGGCGAGCGGTGGGGGGCAGGGGGGTCCTTCATTCGATGGGACGGGCGCCCAGGTGCGTGCGCAGCAGCGACAGCGCCGCCTGCTCGGGGTCGACGGCCGGCTCGGGCTCCCGGTCACCGCCGGCGCCCTCCGCCGCCCGCTCGGCCATGAGCTCGTGGGCCTCGGCGGCCTCCGCGGCCCGGGCGGCCTCCCGGGCCGCCTCGGGCGCCACCGGGGCCCCGCCGCCGCGGGCGGCCGCACCCTCCACCACGACCTGCACCTTCCAGCGCACGCCGAGCAGCTCCTGCAGCGACTGCCGGACGACGTCCCGGTTGAGGTCGTCGCCGAGCATCTTGGCCAGCGCCGGCGAGGTCGCCGTCAGGGTGAGCACGCCGCCCGCCAGGTCGTGGACCTGGGCACTCCGCAGGAGCGCCTCCGTCGTGCGCTTGTGGCCCCGCGCGACCTTCAGCAGCTCCGGCCACACCCGCCGGACGTCGCTGGTGGTCAGGTCCCCGTCGGTGGCCTGCTCCGGCGGGTTGGCCGTCACCACGGGCATCGGCTCGGCGCCGCGCGGCGCCGGTGAGGACTCGGCGGCGGCCCGGGGCGCCGACGACGCCGTCGGCCGGGGCTGCTCCACGCGCGCCGCCGCAGCAGCGGCCGCGGCGGGCTGGGCCGGGTGCGGCCAGTCCTCGTCGACGGTCGGCTCGGGCGGCAACGGGATGTCCGGCTCCGCCGACGCGACGCGGGTCCGCTGCGGCTCCTCGGGGGCAGCCGGCGCGGGGGACGGCGGGGTGGGACCCGGCGCGGCCGGTGCGGACGCCGCCGGGGCGGACGCGGCCGGGCGGGACGGGCCGCCCGAGCCCGGCGGCGTGGTCTCCGGCCAGCCGCCGTCAGCCGGCGGGCGCGCCGCGACCGGCTCGGCGCGGGCGGGCTCCGGGCGCGGCTGCTCGGGCTGGGCGGGCTCGGCACGCGACGGCTCGGGGGCCGGGCGGGAGCCGGAATCCGGGGCCGGCTGCGTCGGCGCGCTCGGTGCCGACGGAGCGGCCTGCGACCTCCGCACGAACTCGCGCACCGGGCGGCCGGGCTGCTCGGGTGCGGACGGCGGCGCGGCTGCGGGTTCCGGCCGGGCCTCGCGGACCGGGACCTCGCGCACCGGGGACTCGCGCACCGGGGACTCGCGCACCAGGGACTCGGGGCCGGCGCTCTCGGTGACCGGCCGGCCGGCGTGCTCGCCGGCGATCGACAGCCGCCGCTCGAGACGTTCCAGCCGCTGGAGCGTGGCCGCCGCGGAACCGTCGGTGCCGGGCAGCAGCATGCGGGCGCAGACCAGCTCGAGCAGCAGCCGGGGCGCCGTCGTCCCGCGCATCTCGGTCAGGCCGACGTGCACCGTGTCGGCCATCCGCGACAGCGTGGCCGACCCCAGCGCCTGGGCCTGGGAGCTCATCAGGTCCAGTCGGTCGGGCGGGCAGTCGAGCAGCCCGTTCCCCCCGGCGTCCGGGACGGCGTCGAGCACGATCAGGTCGCGCAGCCGGTCCAGCAGGTCGGTGGCGAACCGGCGCGGGTCGTGCCCGGCCTCCACCACCCGGTCGACGGCGCGGAAGACACCGGGCGCGTCCTGCGCGGCGAGGGCGTCGATGGTCTCGTCGAGCAGCGCGTCGTCGGTGACACCGAGCAGCCCGACGGCGCTCTTGTAGGTGACGCCCTCGTCCCCGGCGCCGGCCAGCAGCTGGTCGAGGATGGACAGCGAGTCCCGGACCGATCCCCCGCCGGCGCGCACCACGAGCGGGAAGACCGTCGGTTCGACCTGCACGCCCTCGGCCGCGCAGGTCTTCTCCAGCAGGCCGCGCAGCGTCGTCGGCGGCACCAGCCGGAACGGGTAGTGGTGCGTGCGCGAGCGGATGGTGGGCAGCACCTTGTCCGGCTCGGTGGTCGCGAAGACGAAGACGAGGAACTCCGGCGGCTCCTCGACCAGCTTCAGCAGGGCGTTGAAGCCCTGCGTGGTCACCATGTGCGCCTCGTCGACGATGTAGACCTTGAAGCGGCTGTTGACCGGGGCGAAGAAGGCGCGTTCGCGGAGGTCACGGGCGTCGTCGACACCACCGTGGCTCGCCGCGTCGATCTCGATGACGTCGAGCGAGCCGGGGCCGTCGGGCGCCAGGGCGACGCACGAGCCGCAGACGCCGCACGGAGTCGACGTCGGCCCCTGCTCGCAGTTCAGCGAGCGGGCGAGGATGCGGGCCGAGGACGTCTTCCCGCACCCGCGCGGGCCGCTGAACAGGTAGGCGTGGTTGATCCGCCCGCTGTCGACGGCGTTGACCAGCGGGGTGGTCACGTGCTCCTGCCCGACCACCTCGGCGAAGGTCGCCGGACGGTACTTGCGGTAGAGCGCCAGAGCCACGCGGCGAGGTTACGTGTCCGTGCCGACGCTGCGGGCGCGTCGTCCACCCGCCCCGCCGACCGCCTCCCCGGAGGACGCGGCGGTCACTGCACGAAGTGCAGCAGGAACTCGACCGAGCCCTCGTCCTCCACGCTGACGAAGCCCAGGTCCGGCGCCTCGACGCCGTAGTCGGCGAAGGTGACCGGGATCGACCCGGAGACGTCGACGCCGTCCGCGGTCCGGACGGCGGACAGCGCCGCCTCGACCGGCTGCGTCGTGCCGGCCAGGGTCAGCTCCCCGGTCACCGGCACGGTCACCGGCGTGCCGGTGAGCTCGGGCAGGTCGACCGGCCCGGTGACGACGAAGGTCGCGGTGGGGTTGCTGGCGACGTCCATCACGTTCTCGCGGAAGTAGGAGTCCCGCCGGTCGCTGTCGGTCGTGATGCTCGCGACGTCGACGGTGAACTCGGCCTCGGCGAGGTCTCCGCCGTCGACCACGAGGCTCCCGTCGACCTGCTCGGTCGTCCCGGCCACGGTGACGTCGGCGCCGTTGAGCACCTCGTCGACCCGGTACCCGGCCGACGACCCCTCGGCGACGGTCCAGGTCCCGTCGGTGTCCGCCGCGAGGTCCACGTCCTGGGGCTGCGCCTGCACGGTGGCTGCCGGTGCGGCGTCCTCCTGCAGGGCGGCGTAGGCCAGCGGTCCTCCGACCGCACCGAGCACCGCCACCCCGGTGACCACACCGGCGATCCCCCATGCGCGACGCGACATCTGTACTCCCTCGGCTCGACGACACCTGCAGTCAAGCGGACGGAGCTGGGAGGGAGCTGTGCACCGGCTGTCCGTCGCCGGGAGAGTGAGGACCCCCCGCGCACCCGCCAGAGCCCGCTTATCCTTGCTGCCTTCCGGCCCTGGGGAGGTTCACAGGGTGACGCCACACGAGGGGTCTGGCACCACTGTAGAGGAAACCCCGCGAGAGTCGGGCGGGCCCCTCGCTACGCTGCCTGCCATGACGCCCCGGCACGCCTGCGTGCTGCCCCCGCCCCGCTCCTGACCGGAGCACCGCGGGCTGACCTCCTCCCGGCACGAGCTGCCGGGACACTGCGCCGTGCTCCGGACCGCCATCTCCCGATCCGGACCCGCTCAGGAGCGTCATGCCCACCCCCTCGTCCTCTTCCGCCGCCGTGCGCGGCTTCCCGCTCGTCGTCCTCGCCGCCCTCTGCTGGGGCACCTCCGGCGTCTGCGCCCGCATCGTGGCCGACCGCACCGGCCTCGGCCCGCTGGACATCGCCTGGCACCGCATGGCCATCGGCGCCGTCGTCCTGCTCACCGGGTACCTGCTGACCCGGCGCCGGCGGACCTCGCCCGCCGTCCCGCTGACCCGGCCGATCGCCATCCGGCTGGGCCTGGTGGCCGCGGGGCTGGCCGCCTACCAGCTGGCCTTCTTCGCCGCCGTCGAGCAGGCCGGGGTGAGCGTCTCGACCCTGGTCGCGCTCGGCCTGGCCCCGCTGCTCATCGCGCTCGGGGCGGCGGCGCTGGGGCACGGCCGGCCGGACCGCGCCACCCTGGTCGCCCTCGCGGTGGCCCTCGCCGGGCTGGTCCTGCTCGTCGGCCTGACCGCCGGGGCCTCGGCCGGGACGGCGGTCCTGCTGGGTGCCCTGCTCGCCTGCGGCTCGGCCCTCGGTTACGCCGTCGTCACGCTGGCCGGGAGCGGGGTGCCGGCCGGGGTCCCGGTGACGTTGGCCGGGTTCGTCGGCGGCGCGCTGCTGCTGACGCCGGTCGCCCTGGCCGCGGGCCTGCGCCTCACGACCGAGCCGGTCGCGCTGGCGACACTGCTCTACCTGGGCACGGTGCCCAGCGCCGTGGCGTACGCGCTGTTCTTCCGCGGGCTGCAGACGGTGCCCGGTGCGGTGGCCGGCATCGTCACGCTGCTGGAGCCCGTGACCGCCACGGTGCTGGCGACGGCGTTCCTCGGTGAGCGGCTGCCGCTCGGGGCACTGGCCGGCGGGCTGCTCGTGCTCGCCGCCGTGGCCGGGCTCTACCTGCGGCGTCCGACCGTGGCCGAACGGGAGGCCGTCGCAGAGCGGGAGGCCGTCGCGGAGCGGGAGGCCATGGCGGAGC
>DASQNB010000116.1:0-5815 GCA_035645175.1 Geodermatophilus sp. | reverse complement strand
ACATCCGGTCCGCCACCGTCAGGGGTGGCGAAGCCGAACCCCTTCTCCGCGTTGAACCACTTGACAGTTCCTTCGGGCATTGCTCGCTCCTAGCTGAGGTGGTGCATCGGGGTCCTGCCATAGCGCAGGGCCTTCCCGACGAGGACGACCATAGTCGGAGAACGGCGTCCGCGGGGCGCTGGGGCGGGTCCGTCTGCCCGGTCACCGGATCTTGCGGGGATCTTGCGGCTCCCTGGTCGGCGGCCTGCGGTGCGGCCCGGATGGTCGTTCCTACCGGGACGGACCCGGCGCCCCGAGGAACGGACTCCCGCCATGACCGCCGCCGCGCTGCCCACCGAGCCCATCGTCCTGGTCGACGTCGAGGACCTCGCCGACGCCGACCTCGAGGCCGACCTGGCCGAGCGGCTGGAGGTCGACGGCTGGGTGTTCCTCCGTCCGGACGCCGCCGGCGCCCCGGCCGACGAGATCGGCCGGCTGGTGTCCGGGGCCGGCCCGCGGCCCGGCCCGGCCGACGTTGTCTCGCTGGCGTGGGCCATCCGCCGGGGCGGGGCCGCCGCGGCGGCCGTGCACGACCTGGGCATCAAGGCCGCGATGCTCGCCGGCTGAGCCTCCTTGCTCCGGGGGCGCTCCTCCCACCCCATGCGCGCTGCAGCGGCGGGCCGTGGAGGTCCGCGACGGCGGCTGCGCGTCCGCCGGCTGCGGGGCCCCGACCTGGTGGTGCGACGTCCACCACCTGCTGGAGTGGATCAACGGCGGGGGACCAACCTGGCCAACGCCGCCCTCCTCTGCCAACGGCACCACACCAAGGTCCACCACGGGTTCCGGGTCGAGCGACGACCCGACGGCCGATCGCGCACCTGGCGACCCGACGGCACCGAGATCCGCATCGGACCCCGACTGGACACGGCAGCCTGACGCAGCTGCCCGTCCCCTGGACAGCCGCGCCGGTCAGAGCAGGCGGCCGGGCTCCTCGGGGAAGGGCCGGCCGCGCGGCGGGACGGCGTAGTCACCGCCGGGTGCGGGGTCACGCGACGGGACGCCGCGGGCGCCACCGGGTGCCGAACCCCAGGACGAGGGGCCGGCCGGCAGCGCCAGGGGCTCCGGTCGCCAGGAGGACACGGTGATCGGCCCGGCCTCGTCCCAGGACGCATCGGCCCGCTGCGCCCGCTCCTCCCGCCACGCTTCGATCGAACGGCGCCAGCGGCGGCCACCGACGTCCGTGCCGACGAGGAGGGCGATGCCGACGGCCACGGTCAGGCAGGCGTTGGTCACCGCGGTGGCGACGTCCAGTGCGGTGAGCTGCAGCCAGCCGATCGCCTCGATCTGGGCGCCGACGATCTCGACGACGACGTAGAGCACGCCGTACACCAGGAACGAGACCCGCACCGTGCACCTCCGTCATGGACCGGACGACTCCTCAACGGCAGGTCGGCCCGCCGGGAGTCGGGTGCGCGGCAGGCCGTCACCCGTCCGGGTGACGGCTCAGGGCTGCAGCACCTCGTCCCACGGCCGCACCGTCCAGGCGGCGACGACCCCGTTCAGGACGAACGGGTCGCCGGCGATGAACTCCTCGGCCGCCTCGCGGGTGGTGAAGACGCCCATCGCCTCGCCGTTCACCGGCTCGGTGAAGGTGCCCACCATGAGCAGCACCCCGCGCCGCGCGAACTCGTCCACCCTCGCCGAGTGAGCGGCGTAGTGCTGCTGGGCCAGCGGGAGGAAGTCCTCGACGGCGCGGTAGGTCATCACGTACTTCATGGCGGCGCATCCTGGCCCGGCCTGCCGACCGGCGCAGCCACGTCCAGCACGAACGCACAGCGGGTGAGCAGCCGGTCGTCGCCGTCCTGGTCATCGCCGTGGGGCTGCCCCTGCTCGCGTGGTGGGTCGCCGGCCGGCCCAACGGGTCACGGCTGCGACCGGGCGCCGAGCCGGACCCGGGGCGCGACCTGGTCCGGCGGCACGGGCTGTCGGCGGGGGAGGCCGCACGCATCGCCGCCGACGTCCCGCGGGGGCTCCGGCTCCCGGACCCGCGGCTGCGCCGGGCAGCGGTCGACTGGGCGCGGGAGCTGCTCGGGCAGGAACAGGTCCGGCTGCCGCGCAACCCCCGGACCCGCGGGCTGGTCATCGTGGTCGTCATCGGCTGGGCGGCCACCGCGCTCGGCCTGCTGGTGTTCCCCGTCGTCTCGGGGAAGCGCCCGACGTCCCCTGGCCCACCGTCGTCCTGGGGCTGGTCGTCGGCGTGTGGGTGTCCGGCGCCGCCGCGCGCTGCGACGCACCGTCGAGCTCAACGACGAGCTCTCGACCGGTCAGGACGGCTGATCCGGCCCCATCACGAGCTCGGCGGCGGGTCGGCTCCGGTCAGCTCGCCAGAACACGCTCGTGCATCGATGAGGTCGGGACTGCCCCGAGGTCGGCAGGTCAGGAGCGTCCGGACGACGGAGCTGGCGGCGCCGGTCGTCCTCCAGGCCCCACCAGTTGACGATGCGGGCGGGCGCGCCACCGGTCCGGGCCGCGACACCTGTCGAGGTGTGACTCCACGAGTTGCTCCGGGCCGACCGATCGCCTCAGCGGCGGGTGGACAGGGCACGCAGCTCGTGGGCGGACTCGACTGTCGGGGCTGCGGCGAGCAGTCGCTCGAGGGCACGCTCCTCGCGCAGGTGCGCGCGGATCCGGCGACGTTCGGTGAACACGGTGCGCAGGCGGGACATGACGGTTCCTTCCGAGGTCAGGCGGCGGCGGGCGCCGGCGCGCTGGGCAGGGGGCTCGCGACGGCGTAGACGCCGGCCTCGGGCCTGAGGGAGGCCCCGGGGAGCAGGCGCCGGACCAGCCCGAGGACGCGGTCGTTGTCGGCCTGGACGTCGGCGGTCAGGGTGCGGACGCCGCGCCGTCCGGCCAGCTGGGTGAGCTCGCCGAGCAGTTGGCGACCGACCCCGACGCCCTGCCAGCCGTCCTCGACGACCACCGCGACGTCGGCGGTGGACGGGTCGGCGGGGGAGCGGTCGTAGCGGGCCACGCCGACCACCTCGTCGCCGACGACGGCGACCAGCGCCTCGCGCAGGTCGTGGTCGACCTCCACGAACCGGCGGGCGCCGACCGGCGGGGAGCGCAGCGGCGCATGGAAGCGCCGGTAGACCGTCTCGGCGGAGAGCCGGTTCCAGAGGCGGCAGAAGCGCGGGCCGTCGTCCGGCTGCACCGGCCTGGTCGTCACGGGTACGTCCATCCCGACCTCCTGAGTTCGCTGGATGAACTGTGCTCCTCTCGAGAGGAGTTCGTCAAGTGAACTCAGCGCACTATGCTGGGTGCGTGAGCGAAGCCCTGTGGGACCGGTCGCGGTGCTCGGTCGCGGGCACGCTGGCCGTCGTCGGCGAGAAGTGGAGCCTGCTGGTGCTGCGCGAGGCATTCCTCGGCGTGCGCCGGTTCGCCGACTTCCAGCGGGTGCTCGGCGCGCCCAAGGCGGTGCTGACCGACCGGCTCACCACGCTGGTGGACCACGGGATCCTGCGGCGGGTGCCGTACCAGGCGCCGGGGGAGCGGCAGCGGCACGAGTACCGGCTGACCCAGAAGGGCATCGACCTCCATCCGACGCTGGTCGCCCTGATGGCCTGGGGGGACAGGTACCTGGCCGAGGACGGCGACGTGCCGATGGAGCTGCGGCACCGGGACTGCGGCGAGCTGGTGCACCTGAGCCTGGTCTGTGACGCAGGGCACGAGCTCTCGGGTGCCCGTGACGTCCTACCGGTGCCCCGTGCCCCTGACCACGGGGGTGACGGGTGAGACCCGGGCTCCTCTCCGCTCCATCGCATCCGGGCGCGGACGAGCAGTACGGCGACCCGGTCCGCACGGGCACGGAGCGGGACGAACGCCCGCGGACGTCGTGGCGGCGTGACCTGCACGGAGAGGTCCGAGAGACCGTCTCACCTCGAGGTCGGCGTGGCTGCCCCGGTGGTGCTTCGTCAGGTCGGTGCTCGGGGCTCGTCTAGATCCATCCGTTGTCGCGGGCGATGTGGTACGCCTCCGCCCGAGACCGGGCCCCCAGCTTGTGGGTGATCGCCGCGAGGTAGTTGCGGACGGTCCCCGGCGACAGGAACACCGTGCGGGCGACCTCGCGGATCGGCCGATCCTCGAGTGCGACCGTCAGCACCTCGCTCTCCCGGGGGGTCAACGGGGACGGAGGCGCGGTGAGCGCATCAGCGGCCAGGATCGGGTCCACGTAGCGCTGACCGTCATGGACCCGGCGTACGACGTCGGCCAGCGCCGTGCCGGGCGCGCCCTTGGCGATGAAGCCTCGCGCCCCGGAGGTCAGGGCCCGGCGCAGCACGTGCGGCCGACCGTGGCCGGTGAGGATCACGCTCGCACACGTGGGGAGCACCCGGCCCAGCTCGGTGACGACGCCGATGCCGTCCACGACCGGCATCTGCAGGTCGACGACCGCGACGTCGGGGCGGTGGGCGAGCGCGCGGTCGATGGCCTGACGGCCGTCTGCCGCGGTCGCCACCACCTCGATGTCGGACTCGCGCTCCAGCAGCCCGACCAGCGCCTCCCGGATCAGTTCCTCGTCCTCGGCGAGGAGCACCCGGATCCTCGTGCCGGTCACGGCGGCTCGGCGCCGTTCGGGGCCAGCTCCACCCTCACCTCGAACCTGCCGTCGTCGACGGGGCCGGACACCAGTCGAGCCCCGGCGGCCGCACACCGCGCCGCCAGGGACGCGAGCCCGGTCCCGGAGGAGGGCGCGTCGGCCGCGATGCCGGACCGGGTGCCTCCCGCGCCGTCGTTCACGATCACGAGTGTGGGGCGCGGCCCGGTTCGGTGGAACGCGATCGAGACCGTGCGCGCGTCGCTGTGCCGCAGGATGTTGGTGACCGCCTCGCGGACCACGGCGGCCAGCAGCCGGGATGCGGACGCCGGCACCTGCGTGGTGTCGATGTCGACGATGGTCTCGATCCCGGCGGAGCCGAGGACCAACTCCGCGGACGCGACCTGCGTGGGCAGGTCGGCGACGGTCTCGCCGTGGACCGCGCGCCGGGCGTCGGCCAGCGTGGCTGCCGCGATCGCGCGGACCTCGTTGCTCTCCGCCGCGGACCGGGCGGGGTCGGTCGCCGCGAGATCTGCCGCCAGCTCGGCCTTGAGCGCGATGATCCCGAGTCGGTGACCGAGCACGTCGTGCAGTTCGCGGCTCACCCGCAGGCGCTCCTGGGCGATCACGAGGCCTGCCTCGGCGTCCCGTCCCGCCTCGGCCGCCCACAGCAGCCCGAGCAGCCACACGAGCACCACGCCCGTCAGCCACACGACCACACCGGAACCGATCGCGATCCCCAGGTTCGCGGCCACGGCGCCGTCGAAGACGACGGCGCCGAGCACCGCCATCACGCCGAGGCCGACGGCCACCACGACACCCGCCCGCGGAACGGCGAGAGCGCTCGCACCGATGACGAACCCCGCCACCCACGCCCACGGCTCGTGGCCGGTCTCGGCCCACGCGAAGGAAGGCAGCCACAACCCGAGGGACACGACCACCAGGAGGCCGATCAGCCGGACGCGTGTGCGCGGAGACTGCGCGGGGCTGACCGCGGCGCGGAGCACCAGGGCCAGCGCCCCGCCGAAGAGCGCCAGCCCGACGACGTACACCGCCGTCAGCAGTGCCGACGGCGGCCGGGTGAGCCGCAGCGGGACCACGAGTGCCCACGCGTAGCTGAGGAGCAGCGTGCCGAGCACGACCAGCCGCGGGCTGATCGCGGAGCGGCGGGGACGGTCACGGCTCATCGGGTCGACTGCTCCTGGCGGTGGGGACATCCGCGCACGTGACATCGTCGGCTCCGCC
>DASQNB010000115.1:0-4791 GCA_035645175.1 Geodermatophilus sp. | reverse complement strand
GGCGGGCCGCGGCGGCCCGCCGACCGGGCCGCCGGGACGAGCCGGGGCGGCGGCTCGCGGTGAGGCCGGGACGGCGGGGCGGGCCGGTGCGCCGGCGCGGGGCGGGGCGGCGGGAGGCACCGGACGGCCCTGCGGAGGACGCCGGCGGCCCGGGTCCTCCCCCGCGTCGAGCAGGCCGTCGCGCCGGCGGTCGGCGCGGCTGCGACTGGGCGCCGTGGGGTGGTCGCTCAACTCGGGCGGGGGCGGGCTGTGCGGGCCGTCGGTGCGGCGACGACCGTGCGGGACAGGGGTGGCCCCCCGGTCCAGTCCGTCACCGCCTGATGCGGCGTGCCTGCCCACGGTGAGCAAATCTAGATGCCGCGGCCCCCGTTGCCCAGGAACTGAGACGATCGCCGCTGTCCCCGCGCGGCGCGCAGCCGGCGCAGCCGCCGCACCAGCAGCGGGTCGGCCTCGAGTGCCGCCGGCCGGTCGACCAGGGCGTTGAGCACCTGGTAGTAGCGGGTGGGGGGCAGGCCGAAGCGGTCACGGATGGCCGTCTCCTTGGCCCCGGGGCGGCGCCACCACTGCCGCTCGAAGGCGAGCACCTCGTGCTCGCGGCGGGTCAGGCCGCCGGGGCCGGCGGGCGGGTCGGGGACGGGTGCGGTGGACGGGTCGGCCGCCGGGGGAAGAGGCACCTCGCCCCCCGGCGGGGAGACCGCGGGAGCTGGTTCGGCAGACACGGGACTTCCTCCTTCAAGGACACCGCCGACGGTAGTCCCGCCCACCGACAGATCGGGCCCGCCGGGGCACGCCGTCCGGAGCCACGGGTCAGGCCGGTGCGGGCGCGGCCTCCGCCGCCCGCCGGCGGGCCCCCGCGCGGGCGGTGCGCAGGCTGTCGACGGTGAAGACGGCGAGGGCGACCCAGACGATGACGAAGCCGGCCAGCCGGGCCGGCGGCATCGGCTCCTCGTACACGAAGACCCCGATCGCGAGCTGCATGAGCGGCGTGACGTACTGCAGCAGCCCCACCGTGGACAGCGGGATGCGTCGGGCCGCGCCGGCGAAGAGCAGCAGCGGGACGGCGGTCGCCACGCCGGAGCTCAGGAGCAGCAGCAGGTGACCGGTCCCGGCGCTGCCCGCCGTCCCGTCGCCCCGGGCGTGCAGCACGGCGAGCACGACCACCGCGGGGACGACGACCAGCGCGGTCTCCACGAACAGCCCGGGGGCCGCCGCGACGCGCACCAGCTTCTTCATCAGCCCGTAGAGGCCGAAGGTGAGCGCCAGCACCAGGGCGATCCACGGCGGGCGGCCGTAGTCGACGGTCAGCACGGCCACCGCGACGGCGGCGATGCCGACGGCCACCCACTGCAGCCGGCGCAGGCGCTCGGTGAACACCACGACGCCGAGCAGCACGCTCACGAGCGGGTTGATGAAGTAGCCGAGCGAGGTCTCCACCACGTGCCCGGAGTTGACCCCGTAGACGAACACCAGCCAGTTGGCCGCGATGAGCACGGCGGCGCCGAGCAGCACCAGCAGCGCCCGGCGGTCGGTGACCGTCGCGCGGACCTGCGGCCAGGCACGCAGGAACGTCAGCAGGACGGCGACGAAGAGCAGCGACCAGACCACCCGGTGGGCCACGATCTCCAGACCGCCGGCCGGCTCGAGCAGCGGGAAGTACAGGGGGAACAGCCCCCACAGGCCGTACGCGGCCAGCCCGGAGGCGATCCCGGCGCGCCGCTCGTCCACCGTTGCACCGTACGTCCGGCCCCCCGCGGCCGGTCCACCGGATTCCCGGCGCCCACCTCGGCACCCCCGAGCGTGCGGGGGTCCTTCAACTGCCTCAGCTGGTCTGGATGTAGCCCACCAGCTGGGCGCGCTCCTCCTCCAGCTCGTCGAGCCGGGCCTTGACGACGTCGCCGATGGAGACGATGCCGACCAGCGCGCCGTCCTCCACCACCGGGACGTGCCGCACCCGGTGCTCGGTCATCGTGCGGGCCAGCTCCTCCACACCCGCGGCCGGCACGCAGGTGTGCACCTCCGCGGTCATGACGCTGGCCACCGGGTCGGCGAGCAGCCCGGCGCCGCGCTCGTGCAGCGCCCGGACGACGTCCCGCTCGGAGACGATCCCGTCGACGCCGCGGCCGTCGGCGGAGACGACCAGCGCGCCGACGTGGTGCTCGGCGAGCAGCGCCAGCGCGGTGCGGACGCTGGCGGTGGCGTCGACCGTGGCGACGTCTCCTCCCTTGCGGCGGAGCAGCTGACGGATGTGCATGCCGGACCTCCTGGCCGTCGGGTCGCGCGGGAGAGTGTGCTCCCGCTCACAGCTCCCCGGCAACGCCCGTACCGGCCTACCGTCGTGTACGTGCGAACCCGCGACACCGCGCACCGGCCGACTCCCCTGCAGTGGGTGCGCTACGCGCTGGGCGGCGGGCTGCCGCGCGAGCTCTCCCCCTGGGTGCTGGCCGACACGACCGAGCCCGGCTGGGTGCGCCGCCACCTGACCCGGGCGGTGGTGCAGCTGCTGCCGGTGCTGGTGCTCTGCGTGGTCGCCGTCCCCGTCCCGCTGGTCTACCGGCTCTCGGCCGCCTTCGGCGGGCTGCTCATGGGGCTGATCTTCTCGATGGCCTTCATGGTCGAGACCACCGAACACCGGGTCGCCAAGGCCGGATACCCGCCGGGCACCGCGGCCCGGGTGCGGGCCGAGCGCAGCGAGCGACGGCAGCTCGAGCGCCGCTCCCCCTACCGGCGGGACGGCGCGGGCAGCTTCGACTGAGAGAGGACCCCTCTACCCCCCACCGCCCTGCAGGGGGCCTTTCTCAGTCCTCGACGCGGAAGCCGACGGCCAGCCGCACCTGGAAGTAGTGGACGTCGCCGTCGACGACCTGGCCGCGGATCTCCTTGGTCTCGAACCACTCGATGTGCCGCACCGTCTGCGCGGCCTTGCGGATGGCGGTGCGGATGGCGTCGTCGACGCTGGTCTGGCTGCTGCCGACGATCTCGCTCAGTCGGTACACGTGGTCGGACACGGCTGCCTCCTGGGCTCGGCTCCCCCGGCGCCGGGTCTCGTCGCCCGGCCGGGGAGCAACGCTAGTGGCACCGGACCACCACGGCGACGGCGCCGGCGACAGGGACCGGTGCCGCCGACCCGACCCGGCTTGACACACTGTTTACCGGGACATGGGCCGTCCCTTACACGGGACGGCCTACGATCGGAGCCGACAACCACCGGCCGGGACCCTCCGACCCAGTGGCGGGAGAGCGATGACGGACCTCCACCTCGTGGTCGGCGGCCTCCTGACCCGGGACGCGGAGCTCGGGACGCTGCTGGTCAACTACGCCGCCAGGCTGGGGTGCCTCCAGCCCGAGGACGGCGGCGCCGCGGCGCAGGCCTTCCTCGTACCCGACTGGGTCGCCGACAGCCGCCCGTCCGCCCCGCCCGGCAGCGAGCTGTTCACGGTCACCGCCCACGTGTCCCGCGACACCCCGCAGCCCCACGACCGCCTCGACGCCGTCCTCGACACGGTGCACGCCGTCCTCACCGGCGCCGCGGCCGGGGAGTCGTTCAGCGCCCGGCGCCTGGGCGGTCCGGACGTCCCCAGCGTCGGTGTCGGCACCGTCTGCCGGACGGCCGCGTGGGAGCTCACGCCGGTGGCCGGGGCCCTCGGGGCGCAGCCGGCCCGCGAGTCCTACCGCGACGCACCACCGCAGCCGGGGGCCGCCAGCTCCAGCCGGTAGCCGTGCCCCCGCACGGTGACGATCTGCGGGACCCGGTGGCCGGGCGGGGCGCCGTCCTGCAGCTTGCGCCGCAGCGCCGCGACGTGGACGTCGAGGGTCTTGGTCGAGCCGAACCAGTTCTCGTCCCACACGTCGGCCATCAGCTGCTCGCGGCTGTGCGCCACCTCGGGCTGGGCGGCCAGCCGCGCGAGCAGGTCGAACTCCTTGGGCCGCAGGTGCAGCTCCCCGCCCGCGACCGTGACGCGGTGCCGGACGACGTCGACCACCAGGTCGCCGACGGCACGGACCGCGGGTCCCGTCGTCCCGCTGCCGCCCCGGCGCAGGTGCGCGCGCAGGCGGGCGTGCAGCTCGGCCAGCCGGACCGGCTTGACCAGGTAGTCGTCGGCACCGGCCTCCAGGCCGACCACGACGTCCATCTCCGCCGAGCGCGCCGTCAGCATCACCAGCACGCACCCCGGCTGGGTCTGCCGGAGCTGCCGGCACACCTCCACGCCGTCGAGGTCGGGCAGCCCCAGGTCGAGCAGGACCAGGTCGACCGCGCCGGCCGCGGCCCGGGCCAGCGCCCCGGAACCGGTCCGCTCCCAGGAGACGTCGTAGGCGTGGCTGCGCAGGCTCGACGCCAGCACCTCACCGATCGACGCGTCGTCCTCGACCAGGAGGACCCGCCCGCCCATGCGTCGATCGTGGCACCGGTCGCCGCGCTCCGGCACCCGTCCGGTCGCGGCCGGAGGCGGTGACAGCGCCGCGCGGGCGGAGCACCCTGGCGTCCCGAGCAGCGCGCCGCCGCCGCGGATCGGAGGCCACGCCCGTGCGCACCCGGATCATCGCCCTCGCCGTCCTGGTCTCCGTGCTCGCCACGTGCCTGTTCGCCGCCCCCTTGACGGTGGCGGTGTTCCTGTACGCCGTGCAGACCGAACGAGGACACCTCGTCTGGGTGGCCAGCGACGTCGCGATCCAGGTGTCCGAGGACGTCGACGACGGGGACCCGATCGAACGCGACCACATCACCGACGTCGGGTGGGACGGCGAGGAGCTCCAGGTGGCCGTCCACGACCAGCGCGGGGACCTGCTGGCCGG
>DASQNB010000114.1:0-5896 GCA_035645175.1 Geodermatophilus sp. | reverse complement strand
TGGAAGGCGGCGTCGTCACTGAGGTCCGGCTCGTGGGCGTTGAGGTCCAGGAACACGACGGTGGCCAACCACCCGAGTCGCTTGTTGCCGTCGACGAGCGTGTGGTTCCGCGTGAGCGAGTGGAGGAGCGCAGCGGCCTTGAGGGCCGACGTCGAGTAGGCGTCCTCGCCGAAGGCCGTCGATCGAGGCCGCACAGCGGCGGAGTCCAGCAGGCCCACGTCTCGTACCGGGCCGGCCTTCAGGGCTCGAACGAGACCGAGGAGATCGTCGAGATCGAGGTACTCGACCTCGCTCACACCGTGCCCAGACGGTGGAGCACGTCACCCCACCTGTCGATCAGTCGTGCCGAGCTCGCCTCGACGCGCGCAGCGTGACCACTCCGCTCGTACCGCTCGAGGACGGCGCGGCGGATGACCTCCTGGCGCGACGTCCCCTCCGCGGCCGCGAGTGCGGTGAGTGCCCGCTCGAGTTCGTCGTCGGTCCGCAGGGTCATGGCCATGGCACCGATGGTACCGATCTGATACCGCGGGATGAAGCGAAGCGGTCCGTGACCCACCCATGGCGTCCCCGCGGGAACGCCATCGGGTCGACCGCCCCCCCGTGGCGCCGCGTCCTCGAATCGGGAACGCGGCGATCACACGGCGAGCAGGCGGTGCACGAGCTGGATGGCGATCGAGCCCTCGCCGACGGCGGACGCCACGCGCTTCACGGACCCGTGCCGCACGTCCCCCGCCGCGAGGACTCCGGGGACGCTCGTCTCCAACGCCATCGGCGGGCGTCCGAACGACCGGAGTGCGTCGACACTGAGGTCCGCTCCGGTCATGACGAAGCCGTCGGGGTCCTGCTCGACCGTCGCCGGCAGCCACTCGGTGTGCGGCCGGGCGCCGATCATCAGGAACAGGGCACGGGCGGGGACCGTCTCCTCTCCGCCGTCCATGCGACAGCGCAGCACCAGGTGGTCGAGCCAGCCGTCGCCGCCGCCGTCGACGACCTCGGTCGCCGTCCGGACCCGGACGTTCGGCGTCGCCTCGATCTGACGGACCAGGTAGTGCGACATCCCGGCGGCGAGCGACGCCGCGCGCACCACGAGGGTCACCCGCTTCGCGTAGCGGGCCAGGTGCAGGACGGCCTGCCCCGCCGAGTTCGCGCCCCCGACGACGTAGACCTCCTCCCCCGCCACGAGGGGTGCCTCCGAGGCGGCGGCGCCGTAGAAGACGCCGGCTCCGCGCAACGCCTCGAGCGGCTCGACACCGAGGCGGCGGTAGCTGGCGCCCATCGCCAGCACGACGGCGCGGGCCACCACGACCCCGCCGGTGTTGAGGTCGACGACGATGCCGTCGCGCTGCCGCGCCAGGTGGGTCACCCGCTGCATGAAGGCGCAGCGTGCGCCGAAGACCCACGCCTGTTCGTGGGCCCGGCGGGCCAGGTCCCCACCACTCACGCCACGGGGGAAGCCGAGGTAGTTGCGGATCGACGAGCTCGAGGTGGCCTGCCCGCCGAGGCCGCCCGAGTCGATGACCAGGGTGCGCAGCCCCTCGGAGGCGCCGTAGACGCCCGCGGACAGGCCGGCCGGTCCGCCGCCGACGGTCACCAGGTCGTACCGCTCGCCGTCCGGGTCGATCGTGGTCCCCATCGCCTCCGCGATGTCCGCGTCACTGGGGTCCTCCAGGACCTTCCCGTCGGGCGTGACGAGCAGGGGGAACCTCCTCGCCCCGGCTCCGGTGAGCAGTGCCTGCCCCTCGTCGGAGCCGGCCAGGAGGAAGCGGTGGTGGATGGCGCAGCGCTCGAGCACCTCGCGCAGCTCGTACGCCCGGCCGCTCCAGGTCTCTCCGACGACGTGCACGGTGTGCGGGGCGCAGCGGTTCAACTCCGCCCAGGTCAGCAGGAAGGTCGAGACGGACTGGTGGAACAGCTCGTCCGGTGGCGGCGAGGGCCGCAGCGCGAAGTGGTCCATGCGGCCGCGGGAGATCGCCTCGAAGACCGCGTCGCCGGTCTGCGAGTCCCCGAGCCGGCCCCACCCAATGAGCAGGACGCGTTGCGCGCGCGGGAACAGGCTGCGCACCTCCGCCAGCAGGTCCGTGCCGGGTGCGCCCGAGAGCCGCTCTCCCGCGAGGACCAGGGCCACCTGCTCGCCGGCCGCCGCGAGCTCCCGCAGCGTGGCGAGCGCCTCGCCGGCCGAGCACAGGCAACGGACGCGGTAGTCCGGCTCGTACCGGTTGCGCAGCTCCCGCTCGACGTCCCGCAGCAGCGCGGGGGCGTCGTCGACCGCCACCAGCAGGGGGGCGCTCACGTCGGCCGGCCGGGTCGTCGGGCGGTTGTCGCCCACATGCGCCGGAAGGTAGGAGCGGCCGGCTCACGGCACCAGGGTCGAACGCCCCCGGCACCCACCGCGGTGGTCACCGGCGCGGCATCAGAGGCCGCACACCGACTCGGCCACCATGGCGACGAACTGGTGGGCCTGCTCGTCGGGGACCGAGGGGAACAGCCTCTCGACGCCCTCCGACATCCGGAACTGGTCGTACTGGGGTTGTCCCAGTCGCACGCAGATGCCCTGGGCGACGACCCAGCCGGTGTGGGGGTCCAGCGGGATGCCGATCTGCACCATCGCGTCGACGAACGTGGCGGGGACCTCCGGCGTGGTCGCGGCCTCACTGACCGTCGGAGTGGGGGTCGGTGTCGGGTCGGGCGGGCTGAGCGGGGCCGTGGTCACGGCTGGTGTCGTGGCGGCCTGCCCGGCGGCCGCGTCGTCGGGCCGGTCCCAGGCGAGGAGGACGAGCACGGCAGCGACCGCGCAGACGACGAGGGCGCTGACGGCGATCAGGAACACGCGCCTGCGGCGGGAGCCCGGCGGCCGGCGGTGGGCGTGCCGGTGCCGGTCAGAGGGGTGGGACGCCGCGTCGCCGGACGGCTCGGCAGTGCTCACGGGCACCTCCGTTGATCTCGAGTACAGCCCCGTCGAAGTCGGGCAGCCTACGCGTCGAGCCGATCCCGTGGGCCGCGATCGTCACCGAATCCGCGACCTTCCTCGGGACGTCGCGAGATGCCTCGGCCGGCGCCCTGGCCGAGCGGCGTCGAGCCGGTGCGGGACGTGGAGGAACGATTCCCCGCACGGCGGGTACGCAAGGACCCGACCGCACTCCCGTCGCCGGATGGAGGACAGGGCATGGGTTCGTCCAGCGACGTCCCGATCCTGCTGCTCGACGTCGACGGGGTGCTCAACGCGGCCCGCGTGGACCTGCCCGAGGGCTGGGAGCGGGGCGTGTTCAACGGCTACGTGCTGTCCTGGGACCCCACGGTCACCGCCCGGCTGCGCGAGCTGCACGAGTCGGGCCGGGTGGAGATCCAGTGGCTGACCACCTGGACCACGGACGCCGACCGGCTGCTGGCCGAGCCGATGGGCCTGCCGCGCGGGCTGGTGACCCACGCCCGCGCCGACGCGGCCCCGACCGGGTTCGCCGGTTCGTTCGGCAGCCGGTCGGGGTGGTGGAAGCTCGACCTCGCCCGCGCGGTCGCCGAGGCCGAGCCGGACCGGCGGATCGTGTGGATCGACGACGACCTGGCCGAGCAGGCCGCCGACACCGGGGAGTGGCTGGCCGCCCGTCCGCACGTGCTGGTGGTCGCTCCGGACCTGTTCGCCGGGCTCACCCACGAGCAGTTGGACGAGATCGAGGCCTGGCTGTGAGGCGCGTCGTGCCTACGGTTGGCCCGTGCGTGGACCGCTGAGCATCGACGACGTCGACGAGCTGGAGCTGGCCGCCGAGACGCCGCGACAACGCCGTGCCGCGGCCGCGCGGCTGGTGGCGTGGTCCGAGGAGCGCCATCCCGAGGACGATGCGGAGGTCACGCCGGCGATGCTGCTCGCGCACGCCGGTGAGCAGCTGACCTCGGTCGGGGACCACGAGGCCGCTCTCGACCTCTACCGGCGGGCGACGCAAGCCGAGGGGGACGTCGTCCCGGACGTCCGCTGCCACCTGCACCACGGCCTCATCGAGGCCGGCGACCTGGACGCGGCCCGTCGGCTCGCGGAGGAGGTCCGTCGCTCCGGCCCGGCCGACGTGGACGTCTACCTGCTGATCGCCGAGGACTACGAGGCGATCGGCGACCTGGTCCAGGCCAACCGGTGGATGAACCTCGGCCTCCGCCGGCTCGTCGACGAGCTCGAGGACCCGGACGGGCCTCCGCCCGACGTCGTGGCGGCCCTGTTCCTCACCGCCCGCCGACGGGTGCGGGAGGCACTCGGGTTCCCGCCCGACGAGTTCGACCTCATGCTGCCGCCGCAGTGACCACCGGCGTCGACACGAGGACCGCTGAGGCGGCCCTCGGAGTTCATCTGCGCCGACGCGGATCGCTCAGACGTGCTCGACCGCGGTGACCGCCGAGCTGCGTTCCGTGAGGACGCCCATGTCGACGGGATCGGAGGTCAGCAGGACGACGGGCGGCGGCTGCTGCTCGGCAGTGATCGCGACGACCGCGTCGACGGTGGCGTCGTTGCGCGTCGCCAGGGAGCCCAGTAGTCGGCCGGCCTCAGCGGCGACATCTCGGCTGACCGGAACCACGGTGATACCGGCGAGGACGCGGTGCAGCAGGGCGTCCCGCGGACCACCGCGCAGTGTCTCGGTGAGGCTGAGGGCACTGATCACGACACGGGCGCCACGCCGCGAGGCAACGGTGAGGTGGGCGCGCACTGCGTGATTACCGGCAGCTGCCTTGCTCAGGCCCTCGCTGTCCAGGAACAGCGTGCCCGCGGCTACCGGTCGCCGTCTTCGCTGGGCCATGCCGCCTCCGCCTGGGCGATCATCTCCTCGGGCACGGGGCCGTAGACCGAGTCGAGATGCGTCAGCAGGTCACGCAGCCGGTCGGCGGCCAGCTGGGCCTCGACGGCGCTCGCGACATAGGCGGACAACCCACCCCGGCCGGCACGTGCACGCGCCTCCTCGACCACAGCGTCGGGGATGGTGACGCTGACCTTCCGGAAGGCGCCCTCGGGAGCCGGCCGATCGGGAGGCTGCCCTGCCTCGCCGGCGCCTGCATTGGCCATCTTGGCGCGAGCCGTCGCGGACAGACCCGCGAGACCGCGCTGGCGGACGTGGACGTCGGCCCTCGCGGCGCGGGCCGTTCGTATCCCCGCACGCCGATGCGCCGCCTCGGACGGTGTCGGGGTCCGGCGATTGGCCATACCTCATCTTACCGCCGGTGGGATCACTCGGGGCGAGTGGCTCCTCGCCCGACACGACCACGGTCAGCGCCTGGGCCAGAACACACGCGGTCGGGCCATTGCAGGTCGTACAGGCGAGCCGCCGTAGGGGTGACTGAACTGGCCATCGTGAGGACTCGGCCAGCAAGCTGAGCGTTCCCGCGGCAACGCCTGCCACGTCGGACACCACAGCTTGCAGCAGGGAGCCGACACACGCGCTGAGATGCCTGAGCCCCGACTGCAAGACGCCTTGCTGCGGCTGTTCGCCACCGACCGCTGGAGCCCCACCGTGACAGCGGGACGCTCACCGCCGGAAGGGCGGCGCTACTCCGTCCTGTGATGCCCCGGCACACTGCCCGAGGTGGGACGTCGGAAGCTGGGGAAGTACCCGCACGACTACACCGCCGGAGATGACGCGCGATTCGCCGACAGTGGTGTCGGCGGCACGTTGCGGGTGCTGCACGGCCCCGGTCAGGGCATGGGGATCACCGAGGGCGTCGTGTGCCGGGTCGAGGTACTCGGTCAGGACGGCGACCTGCTGGACGAGGCGTGGGCGGGCAAGCTCGGCAAGGAACACCGTCTGCGTGGCACCGTGCCCGGGGACCGGGTCGAGGTCACCGTGACGGCGCACCTCGAATCCGACGCGGAAGGCGAACTCAACGCCACGCGAACGGTCGTGCTCACAGGGGACCTCGACGACGT
>DASQNB010000113.1:0-6164 GCA_035645175.1 Geodermatophilus sp. | reverse complement strand
GAACCAGCCGCGGGTCTGGTCGATCGCCTCGCAGATGAACTGCGCCGGGTAGGCCGCCTCGAACTCGGCCTGGTTGCGGTAGGGCGCGCCCCACTGGGCGAAGGGCATCGAGCCCGAGTCGTACCAGGCGTCGATGACCTGCGGCACCCGCCGGTAGGTGCCCTCCTCGCCGGGCACCGTGAAGGTCACCTCGTCGATGAACGGCCGGTGCGGGTCGAGGTCGGCCAGGTCGCGGCCGGTCAGCTCGGAGAGCTCCGTCAGCGACCCGACCACGACCATCCGCTGCGGGTCGGCGTCGTTGCGCCAGACCGGCAGCGGCGTCCCCCAGTAGCGGTCCCGCGACAGCGCCCAGTCGACGTTGTTGCGCAGCCAGTCGCCGTAGCGGCCCCACTGGATGTGCTCGGGGTGCCAGGAGGTGTTCTCGTTCTCGGCGAGCAGCTGGTCCTTGACCGCCGAGGTGCGGATGTACCAGGACGGCTGCGCGTAGTACATGAGCGGCGTGTGGCAGCGCCAGCAGTGCGGGTAGCTGTGCTCGTAGCGCTGCTCGCGCCACAGCACCCCGCGGGCCTGCAGGTCCTCGACCAGCGCGGGGTCGGCGGCCTTGAAGAAGTGCCCGCCCACCAGCGGGACGTCGGCCAGGAAGTGCCCGGTCGCGTCGATCGGGTTGACCACCGGCAGCCCGTAGCCCCGGCAGACGGCGAGATCGTCGGCACCGAACGCGGGGGACTGGTGCACCAGCCCGGTGCCGTCGTCGGTGGTGACGTAGTCGGCGAGGACGACGAAGTGCGCGTCGACCTGCTCCCCGTCGGGGCCCTCGGGGAAGTCGACCAGCTCGAAGGGCCGCTGGTAGTGCACCCGCTCCCAGTCGCGCCCGGTCGTGCGGGCCAGCACCTCGACGCCCTCGATGTCGCCGAAGACCGCGGCCAGCAGCGGCTCGGCGACCACCAGGGTGTCCTCACCGCGTCGGGCCACGAGGTAGGTGACGTCGGGGTTCACCGCGACCGCGGTGTTGCTCGGCAGCGTCCAGGGCGTCGTCGTCCAGACCAGCAGGTCGGCCCGGCCGGCCCACTCGCCGCTGGTGACCGGCAGCCGCACGTAGACCGACGGGTCGGTGATCGACTCGTAGCCCTGGGCCACCTCGTGGTCGGACAGGCCCGTGCCGCAGCGCGGGCAGTACGGCGCTACGCGGTGGTCCTCGACCAGCAGGCCCTTGGCGTGCACCTGCTTGAGCGACCACCAGACGCTCTCGATGTAGGCCGGGTCCATCGTCCAGTAGGCGGTGGACATGTCGACCCAGTAGCCCATCCGGCGGGTGAGGTCGCTGAACGCGTCGACGTGGCGCATCACCGACTCGCGGCAGCGGGCGTTGAACTCCGCGATGCCGTAGCGCTCGATGTCGGGCTTGCCGGCGAAGCCGAGCTCCTGCTCGACGGCGATCTCCACCGGTAGGCCGTGGCAGTCCCAGCCGGCACGGCGGGGCACGTGCCAGCCCTGCATCGTCTTGAAGCGGGGGAAGACGTCCTTGAACGCGCGCGCCTCGATGTGGTGCGTGCCCGGGCGGCCGTTGGCGGTCGGCGGGCCCTCGTAGACGTTCCACTGCGGGCGGCCGGCGGTGGCCTCCAGCGTGCGGGCGAAGACCTTGTCGGCCTCCCAGCGGCCCAGGACCTCCTGCTCCAGGGCGGGCAGGTCGACCTGAGGGGGCAGCGCGCGGAAGGGGCCGGGTGAGCTCACGTGCCCATTGTCCCCGAGGCCGCCACCGGGTTCGGCCGCCCGTCCCCGCAGGCCGGCGTCCGGACGGCGGCCGGGTCGCACGGCGGCTGTGGCCTCGACGTACGGGAGACTGCGGAGGTGGACAGGGGCGCGCGGTGAACACGACGGTCACCGTCGCGCTCGCTGCGGGCGCGGTCGTCGTCCTCGTGGCGGCCGTGGCGCTCCGCCTGGCGGATCGGCTGGGACTGCCCAGTCTGTTGCTCTACCTCGCCCTCGGAGTGGCCATCGGGGAGAGCGGCCTCGGCGTCCAGTTCGAGGACTACCGCCTCACCCACACGCTGGCGTACGCCGCCCTCGTCGTCATCCTGGCCGAGGGCGGTCTCACCACCCGGTGGGCCGACGTCCGTCGGGCGATCGGACCCGGGGTGGCGCTGTCCACCGTCGGCGTCGCGGTCAGCGTGGGGGTGACTGCGGCCGTCGGCGTCCTGGTCCTCGACTTCGACTGGGGTTTCGCCCTCCTGCTGGCCGCGGTCATCAGCTCGACCGACGCCGCCGCCGTCTTCGCGACCCTGCGGCGGCTGCCCCTCCCGCGCCGGCTCGCCGCGTCACTGGAGGTCGAGAGCGGCCTCAACGACGCTCCGGTCATCCTGCTCGTGACCGTGCTGGCCGAGTCGCTCACCGGGGCGGCGACGCAGCCGTGGTGGCTGGTCGGCCTGGTGGTGGCTGCCGAGCTCGTCGGGGGCGCCGTCATCGGGGTCGGGATCGGCTTCGGGGGCGCCGCGCTCCTGCGCCGGGTGGCACTTCCCGTGGCCGGCTTCTACCCCCTGGCGACACTGGCGCTCTGCGTGCTCGCGTACTCGTCGGCGTCGCTGGCGCACACGTCCGGCTTCGTCGCGGTCTACCTCTGCGGCCTGGTGCTGGGCAACGCCGCGTTGCCGCACCGGGCCGCGAGCATCGGGTTCGCCGAGGGCATGGCCTCGCTGGCGCAGATCGGCCTGTTCGTCCTGCTCGGTCTCCTCGTGTCCCCCGGCCGGCTGTCCGAGGCCGTGGGGCCGGCGCTGGTGGTGGGTGGCGCGCTGCTCCTGCTCGCCCGGCCTCTGTCCGTGGTGGCCAGCCTGGTCTGGTTCCGGTTCCCGTGGGCCCAGCACGTGTTCATATCCTGGGCGGGCCTGCGCGGGGCAGTGCCGATCGTCGCGGCGATCATCCCGCTGACCGCGCAGGTCCCCGGGGCGACGACCGTCTTCGACACGGTCTTCGTGCTGGTCGTCGTCTTCACGATCGTCCAGGGCTGGTCGCTGCCGTGGCTCGCGCGGCGCCTGCGGATCGCCACTCCGGTGACGCCCCGCGACGTGCAGGTCGAGGCCGCGCCGCTGGAGGAGCTGGACGCCGAGCTGATGCAGCTCACCGTGCCGGACGGGTCCCGGCTGCACGGCGTCTACCTGCCGGAGCTGCGGCTGCCCGAGGACGCCGCGGTGGTGCTCATCGTCCGGGACGGCCAGTCGTTCGTACCCGGCCCGACGACCCGGCTCAAGCGCGGCGACCAGGCCCTGCTGGTGTCGGCACGGGGGTCCCGGGCGGAGGCCGAGCGGCGGCTGCGAGCGGTCAGCCGGGCCGGCCGGCTGGCCAGCTGGCGCGGCGAGACCGGCGCCGCGTCGGAGGTCGACTGACCCACCTCGCGCACTCCCGCGGAAGTGCACGGTGCAGATCCGCGGAAGTGCACGGTGCAGGTCAGCCGTTGAGCTCGAGGGTCTGCATCGTCTCGGCGCGGACCTCGGCGAGCAGCACCGGGTCGTCGTTGAGCCGGCGGCCGTAGGAGGGGATCGCCTCCTGCAGTGCCGGGCGCCAGGCGGCGATCCGGTCGGGGAAGCAGCGCTCGAGCACGGTCAGCATCGCCGAGACCGCGGTCGAGGCGCCGGGGGAGGCGCCGAGCAGGCCGGCGATCGTGCCCTCGCCACCGACGACCAGCTCGGTGCCGAACTGCAGCACGCCGCGGCCGGTCGCCGGGTCGCGCTTGATCACCTGGACCCGCTGGCCGGCGGTGACCATGTCCCAGTCCTGCTGCTCGGCCCGCGGCACGAACGCGGTGAGCGTCCGGTGCCGGGCGCTGCGCGACTGCAGCAGCTCGCCGACCAGGTAGCGGGTCAGCGCGAGCTCGGTGCGGGCCACGCCCAGCATCGAGCCCAGATTGTCCGGCTTGACGCTCAGCGGCAGGTCGAACACCGAGCCGGCCTTGAGGAACCTCGGGGAGAACCCGGCGTACGGGCCGAACAGCAGCGAGTGGTCGCCGTCGATGAGGCGCAGGTCCAGGTGCGGCACCGACATGGGCGGGGCGCCGACCGCGGCCTGGCCGTACACCTTCGCCTGGTGCGCCGAGACCAGCTCCGGGGAGCGGGTGCGCAGGAACATGCCGCTGACCGGGAAGCCGCCGAAGCCGCGGATCTCGGGGACGGCGGCCTTCTGCAGCAGCGGCAGCGCGCCGCCACCGGCACCGACGAACAGGAACCGGGCGCGGACGGTGCGCTCCTCACCGCTCACCGTGTCGCGCACGGTCACCGACCAGCGGCCGTCGTCGCGGCGCTCGACGTCGGTGACCCGCTGGTCGACGTGCACGTGCACGCCGCGCTCCTCGGCGGCAGCGAACAGCAGCCGGGTCAGCGACCCGAAGTCGACGTCGGTGCCGGCGACCGCGCGGGTGGCGGCGACCACCTGGTCGGCCGGGCGCCCGGCCATCATCAGCGGGACCCAGCCGGCGAGGACGTCGGCGTCGTCGGTGTACTCCAGGCCCTCGAACACCGGCTGCGCGGTCATCGCCGCGTGGCGGGTGCGCATGTAGGAGCGGCCGGCCTCGCCGGTCACGAAGCTGACGTGCGGGACCGGGGTGATGAAGTCCTTGGGCGCGCCGGTCAGCCCCGAGCGGACCAGGTGCGACCAGAACTGCCGCGACACGGCGAACTGCTCGTTGATCGTCACGGCCTTGCTGACGTCGACCGCGCCGTCCGGGCCGGCCGGCGTGTAGTTCAGCTCGCAGAGGGCCGCGTGACCGGTCCCGGCGTTGTTCCAGGCGTCGGAGCTCTCGCCGGCCACCGCGGGCCCGGACTCGAAGACGGTGACGCTCCAGTCGGGAGCGACGACGCCGAGCAGCGACGCGAGGGTCGCGCTCATGACACCGCCACCCACGAGGACCACGTCGGGGTCGGTGACTGGAGCGAGTTCGGTGGACACGACGGCCTTCCGTGCTCGAGCGGGGTTGCTGCCTCACCAACTTCGGCCACTTCCCGGCCGAACATGTCACTCCGCGTGGTGAGATGTGTCGCACAGTGCAATGAGATGGATCACACCGATCCCGCGTTGCGCGCCGCGGTGGACGGCGCCAGGGGCACTCCCGGGCCGCGGCTATGGTCGGTCGGGACGGCGGTCACCGGGCTGCGCCGGCCCCCGACCACTCGACCGAGGAGCTCCCCTGTCCGAACCCAGCGAGACCCAGGACGGCGCCGTCGCGGCCTCCGGGGGGACCGCGGGACGCCGTCCCCGCACCCGGCTGCTGCTCCTGCTGGCGCTGGTGGTGCTGGCGCTGGACCTGGGCACCAAGCTGCTCGTCGTCGCCGGCGTCGAGCGCGGGGAGGACATCCGGCTGCTGGGCGGGGCGCTGTACCTGACGCACACCCGCAACACCGGCGCGGCCTTCTCCTTCGCCGAGGGCTTCACGATCGTCTTCACGCTGATCGCGGTCGCCGTCGCGGTGGTCATCGTGCGCACCGCCCGCCGGCTGTTCTCCACCGGCTGGGCCGTCGCGCTGGGCCTGGTGCTCGGCGGCGCGCTCGGCAACCTCGTCGACCGTGTCTTCCGCGAGCCGGGCTTCCTGCGCGGCGGCGTCGTCGACTTCATCTCCGTCTTCGCGCCGGACGGCGAGGTCTACCCGGTCTTCAACGTCGCGGACTCCGCCATCGTCTGCGGCGGGGTCCTCGGCGTGGTGCTCGCGCTGCGCGGCATCGAGTTCGACGGCACCCGCAGCTCCGGCCGAGGCGCGGGGGACGACGCCCCGGCGCGCGACTGATCAGCTCAGCTGCGACCCGTCTCCCCGCGCCGTCCACAATGGGGTCCGTGAACAGTCCCCCGGGCCAGCACCGGGCGCTCCCCGTGCCCGACGGGCTCGAGGGCCAGCGCGTCGACCAGGCGCTGTCCCGGCTCTTCGGCCTGTCCCGCGGCGCGGCCGCCGACCTCGCCGACGAGGGCCGGGTGGTCCTGGACGGCCGCGTGCGCGGCAAGGGCGACCGGGTCAGCGGCGGCAGCTGGCTGGAGGTCGAGCTGCCCCCGCCACCCGGTGAGCCGGCCGCCCCCGAGCCGGTCGCCGGCCTCACCGTCGTCCACGACGACGACGACGTCGTGGTGGTCGACAAGCCCGTCGGCGTCGCCGCGCACCCCAGCCCCGGGTGGGAGGGGCCCACCGTCGTCGG
>DASQNB010000112.1:0-1547 GCA_035645175.1 Geodermatophilus sp. | reverse complement strand
GACCGCTTCGGCGTCCTCCACAGCGGCGGGGCAGCGGTGCTCGGGGGCGCGCCGGTAGCCCACCGAGACCACGGTCGCCGGGATCCGGTTGGCCAGGCGACGGGTGAGGCCGTCGTAGCTGTCGATCGTGCCGGTGACGTGTCCGCCGCCGTGCAGGTGGACCACCACGCCCAGCGGGCGTCCGGCCGGGGTGTGGACCCGCACCGGGATCGGCCCGGCCGGTCCCGGCACCGTGGTGTCCACGACCCGTGCGACCGGCTCCACGCCGTGCGCCGGCACGTCGGCCCTCGCCCGAGCCTGGGCGACGGTCAGCTGGTGGTCCGGGCGGACGCCGGCCAGGCGCTGGCGTTCGAGGAAGGCGGCGGCCTGCGGGTGCAACGGCACGCTGAACGTCTACCGCACCCGCTGCAACCGCGCTCTGCCGCACCGCGGACCGCAGGTCGTGCACCACCCGCCCGTCGGGGTCCACCGCCACGACCCAGGCGACCGGCTCGGCCGCGGGCCGCAGCACGTCGAGCCGCGGCAGCAGCCGGTCGAGCAGCGGGTTGCACGGTGCGGCCACGCCGATCCGGAGCAGCCGGCGGGGTCAGCACCGCCGGAGGCGGGCGACCAGCACCGCGCCGAGGGCGAGTGCCGCACCGACGAGCGTCCACCGGGCCGCGTCGCTGGACCGCAGCAGGCCCACGGCGTCGACGTGCACCCGCCGGGACCCCCAGAGCAGGCGGCCGACGGGCGAGTCGACACCGGCACCGAGGACGGCGACGTCGCCGGTCGGTCCCGCCAGCACGCCGGTGAGCCCCTCGGCGGCGAGCGTCTCCGCGACGGTCGCCACGCCTCCTCGCGGCGACCCCGCCCCGGTCGCCCGCACGGCCGAGCGCAGGTGGTCGACGAGTCCACGGACGTCGTCGGCGACCACGCGCACCCGTCCGCCGGAGGACTCCACCCGCACCGGGGCGCCGTCCACCTCGATCGACAGGTCGGCGAGCACCTGCAGGCGTCCGCCGTCCGGCGTCATCCCCGGCTGGCGTTCTCGGCCGTGGTGATCCGCAGCGTGCCGTTGAGTCGCCACGTCGCCCGCGGGGCCTCCGGACCGGTCTCGCGCGGCACCTCGACGACCATGTCGACGAACTCGTAGTTGATCGCCGCACCCTTGCCGGTCAGGTAGCTCCACATCTCCTTGCCGAGGTCGGCGAAGCTCGTGGACTCGTGGGACTTGATGTCGCGGGGGCCGGTCGCCGCGTCGCTGCTGGTCATGCTCATGAGGTCGCCTCGCTCTGCTCGCTGGCAGGACACCCCGTCGGCGTCCCTGGCCAGCATCGGCGGGTGCACCCGGCTGCGCCAGCCGGAGGGCTGTGTCCCCGACCGCCGACCGTGGCTGGCGTGGTGACCGGGGCAGGCGGTGGACCGGCACGGTGGGTCTCTCGCTGGACGGCCTGGACATGCCGGTCCTGGTCCCCGCGGACGTCCCGCCGGCCGGGCTGCGCGTCGTGGGCACGGGGACGGGCTCCCTGCCGGGGACGCACCGGCCGCGCTGGTGGGAGGTCGTC
>DASQNB010000111.1:0-2914 GCA_035645175.1 Geodermatophilus sp. | reverse complement strand
CGCCGACGACGACGACGCGGTCGGTGCGCCCGGGGACGGTGCGGACCATCAGGCGGTGCGGGTGGTCGCGGCGACGGCCAGCGCGTCGAGCGCGGCCCGGGCGTCGTCGGCCAGCGGGGCCTCGGCGATGGCGGTGCGGGCCAGCGCGGTGCGCTCGGCGATCCGCTGCTCGACCTGCGCCCGGGCGCCGGTGGACTCCATCAGCGCCCGCAGCGCGTCGAACTCCTCCGGCCCGGCGGTGGGGTCGCCCAGGGTGTCGGCCAGCAGCCGCCGCCCGTCGTCGTCCGCGGCCTCCTCGGCCAGCGCCACCAGCAGCGTCTGCTTGCCCTCGCGCAGGTCGTCGTCGGCGGACTTGCCGGTGACCGACGGGTCGCCGAACACCCCCAGGACGTCGTCACGCAGCTGGAACGCCTCGCCCAGCGGCAGGCCGATCGCGGTGTAGACCTCCGCGGCGCGCGGGCCGGCGCCGGCGATGGCCGCGCCCAGCTGCAGCGGCCGCTGCACGGTGTAGCCGGCGCTCTTGTAGCGGGCCACGGTCAGGGCGCCCTGCGCGCCGGGCAGGCCGCCCGCGGCGCGCAGCAGGTCCAGGTACTGCCCGGCGGTCACCTCGGTGCGCATGGTGTCCCACACCGTGCGGGCCCGGGATAGCGCGGCGGGGGAGATGCCCGAGCAGCGCAGCAGCTCGTCAGACCAGACCAGCGCCAGGTCGCCGACGAGGATGGCCGCGCCGACCCCGAAGGCGTCGCCGTCCCCGGCGAGCGCGCCGTCGCCGTGCCGGGCGGCGAAGCCGACGTGGGTGGCCGGGCGGCCCCGTCGGGTCAGCGCGCCGTCCATGACGTCGTCGTGGACCAGGGCGCTGGCGTGCACGAACTCCAGCGCGGCGACCGCCCGCAGCACTGCTTCGTCGCCCTCGCCCGGGCCCTCGCCGCGCACGCCGCGCCAGCCCCAGTAGGCGAACAACGGGCGCAGCCGCTTGCCGCCGTCGGCCAGCGCGCGGACCTCGTCGACCAGCGGCAGCAGCGAGTCGTCCATGGCCGCGAGGGTCTGCCGCTGGACGTCGAGGAAGTCCGAGAGGGCGGCGGAGACGGCCGCGCGGACGCGGTCGAGCTCGGCGACGGCCGGCGCGGGAGCCGGGGGGAGGGCGGTGGACTCGCGCTGCTGCGTCCCGGCGATCACCGACCGAGTATCGCGCGCGACCAGATCCCGCGCGGCCGGGATGCGGGGAGAGTCGGTCAGGGCCAACGGGTCAGCCTCCTCAGGCCGTGGGTGCAGCAGTGCCGGGGGACCTTCGCCGGGACGACGCCGTCCGGATGCAGCCGGACCCGCAGGACGGCGGTTCCGTACCCTCGCTGTCCATGAGCCGGACCGTGCGCGAGCTGCTCGACGAGGGCCGGCCGACGTACTCCTTCGAGTTCTTCCCGCCCAAGAGCCCGGAGGGCGCCACCCAGCTGTGGACGGCGCTGCGCGAGCTGGAGCGGCTGCAGCCCTCGTTCGTGTCGGTCACCTACGGGGCCGGCGGGTCGACCCGCGAGGGCACCGTGTCGGTCACCGAGCGCATCGCCACCGAGACGACGATGACCCCGCTGGCCCACCTGACCGCCGTCGACCACAGCGTCGCCGAGCTGCGGCACGTGGTCAGCCGGCTGGCCGCCGCGGGGGTGCGCAACCTGCTGGCGCTGCGCGGCGACCCGCCGGGCGCGGACCCGCAGGCGGACTGGGTGGCCCACCCCGAGGGGCTGCAGTACGCCGGTGAGCTGGTCGGGCTGATCCGCTCGATGGGCGACTTCTGCGTCGGGGTGGCCGCGTTCCCCGAGCGGCACCCACGGTCGCCGGACTTCGACACCGACGTCGAGATGTTCGTGCGCAAGTGCCGGGCCGGCGCCGACTTCGCGATCACGCAGATGTTCTTCCGCGCGGAGGACTACCTGCGCATGCGCGACCGGGTGTCCGCCACCGGCTGCCAGGTGCCGATCATCGCCGGGGTCATGCCGGTGACCAACGCCCGCCAGATCACCCGGATCGTGCAGCTGTCCGGGCAGGCCTTCCCCGAGCACCTGGCCGCCCGCTTCGTCGAGTTGGACGGCGAGACGCCCGAGGCCAAGGCGGCGGTGCGGGCCTACGGCGTCGAGGTGGCCACCGAGCTGTGCCGGACGCTGCTCGACGAGGGCGTCCCGGGCATCCACTTCATCACCATGAACCGGTCGACGGCGACCCGCGAGGTCCACGCCAACCTGGCGGCGGTCGGCTCGGCTCACTGAACCGGGTCGGCCGGGAGGGCACCGGCCCTTGCCTGCGGTGCGTCCCCGCGTCGGGTGGCCAGCAGCGCGGCGGTCTCGGCCGCCGCCCGGCGCAGCCCCTCCCGCTCGGCCGCGTAGCCGCCGAGCGTGCCGACGACCGGCAGGTTGGACAGCGCGCGGTGGTGCAGCTTGCCCTTCGGCCGGGCGTCGAGGGTGTCGTCGATGCGGCCGAGCAAGCGGGCGACCCGCCACAGCGTGCGGACGGCGCTCCGGTCCTCCTTCTCGCCGAGCACGTCGTCGGCGTAGGCGCCGGGTGCGCGGGCCAGCAGCGGCCGCACCCGCTCGGCGGGCAGCTCACGGTCGAGCAGCACCGCGGCCAGCAGCGACACCCGCTCGGCCTCGTCCTCGACGCCGTGCTCGGCGGCCACCCCGCCGACGACGAGGGCCTGCACCGCCGAGCCGACGGTGTTCTGCAGCGGCAGCAGGTCGGCGAGCTTCCCGGCGAGACGGGGGACGGCGCTGACGCCGGCGGCGACGCGGGTGACCCGGTCGGCCCACCAGCGCTCGCGCTCGGCCTGCGGCAGCGCCGGCGGGCGGCCGAGCCGGCGGACCAGCGGGGTCGTCAGCCGGTCGACCCGGCGGAGGACGTCGACCACGACCGCGTCACTGATGGGAGG
>DASQNB010000110.1:0-3254 GCA_035645175.1 Geodermatophilus sp. | reverse complement strand
CGGCCCTCCGGTGGCGGACGACCAGCGTGGGGGCCCCCTCGACGACGGCCTCGGAGCCGTCCCAGCAACGCACCGACAGAGGGACCGGCGCGCCCAGCAGGAGCCGACCGAGCTCGTCCACCACCTCGGCGGCCCTGCGGGAAGTCACCCCACGACCCTGGCACAGTGATCCCGTGGCGCGGTGGTCATCGCCGGCCGAACTGTGCCCTCTGGATGCGGGTTGCGACGCATCCCGCCGTCACCTCCCCGCCGATCGCTTCGCCGTGCTGCTCGAGGGCTGATCCGGGGCGTGGAGTTCCATGCGGGTACCACGAGGGCCTCGGGAGCCCGACAGCAGGACACCCGGGCTCCGTACCTGCAGGAACACCGGGCGATGGAGTGTCCGAGGGGCGATGCGTTACATGCGCACACGGCTCGGCCGTGACGCCCCCGACATCGGGCGTTCGGTACGGGTCGGGCGATGGCGTCGCGTCCGGCGACGGCGCTGCGGCTCGCTGGGGCTTCGTCATGCCGATGCGCTGGCCGTATGAGGCACTGAGGCCCCGCCTGGAGGCGGCGGATGCTTCCCGACCGGGACCCTCACGTGAACGTCAGCCGCCCCTGACCGCTTCATCCGTGCAGAAACGGCCCGCACCGGCAGGATGCGGTTCGAACGGCGCCTGGGCGCTCGGTGTTCGCCCAGGCGCCGTTCTGCGCGTCTCAGGCGAGAGCGCTCTTGAGGGCGGCGATACGGGTGGCCCAGATCCGCTGCGACAACGCTGCCTCAGCGGCGAGGGTCTCCGAGGCGTGGTAGGCGCCGGGGTAGACGTGCAGCTCGCAGGGCACGCCGGCCTGCATCAGCCGCTGGGCGAAGGCGATGTCCTCGTCGCGGAACAGATCGACGGTGCCGACGTCGATGAAGGCCGGCGGCAGGCCGGTGACGTGCTGGGCCCGGCTGGGCGCGGCGTACTGGTCAGCCGGGCCGCCGCCCAGGTACCAGCCCCAGGCCTCGATGTTGCCGGCCCGGTCCCACACACCGATGTCGGTGATCTCGTGGCTGGAGGCCGTCTCGTTGCGGTCGTCGATCATCGGGTAGATCGGCATCATGTACCGCAGGGCCGGGCCCCCGCGGTCCCGGGTCAGCAGCGCGGTGGCGATGGTCAGGCCGCCTCCCGCGCTGGCGCCGTAGACGCCGATCCGGTCGGGGTCGACTCCCAGCTCGTTGGCGTTCTTGGCCATCCACACCAGGCCGGCGTAGCAGTCCTCCAGCGGCGCCGGGTAGGGGTGCTCGGGGGCCAGGCGGTACTCCACGGAGACGACGACGGCGCCGACCTCGTCGCAGATCCGGGTGGCGGCGGCGTCTTCGCCCTCGATGTCGCCGAGGATCATCCCGCCGCCGTGGATGTAGTAGATCCCTGCGAGCTCACCGCTGGCGGCGGCGGGCCGGTAGATGCGCACCGCGATGTCCGGCTCGCCGTCGGGCCCGGGGACGGAGCGGTCCTCCTTGGTGACGTCCGGGTTCTGCGGCACCTCGATGGCGGCGAGCATCTGCTGCACGGTCGCTCGCCGGGCGGTGATGTCCGGGATCGCGTTGAAGCCGCCGGGGATGGCCTCCAGCAGCGCGTCGAGCGTGCTACGGGACTCGGGATCGATCAGGTCACGGCGGGACATGCATCCTCCATCAGTCGAGTGGTGCGCATCAGTGGGCGGGTGGTGCCGGAACCGGCCTTGCTGGGGCCGGAGCACGGGACAGCCCGATCAGGCTGTGTGCCGGGGGGAGCGCCTGGCACGATGACCAGGAAGGGGGTCGGTTGGTGACGTCGTCGTTCGAGGTGCCGCCCACGCGGCGCGAGGCCGTCGTGCAGCGGCTGCGCCAGGAGATCGCCTCCGGGCAGCTGCCGCCGGGCACCGTGCTCAAGGACGCCGAGATCGCGGCCCGGCTCGGGGTGAGCATCACCCCGGTCCGCGAGGCGATCACGCAGCTGACCGCCCAGGGTCTGGTCGACGTCGCGCCGAACCGAACCCGCAAGGTGTCGGGTCTGACGCAGAAGTCGGCGCTGGAGCTGGTCGACGTCATGGAGTTGCTCGCCTGCGCCGGGTTCGCCGGAGGCGTGGACAACCTCACCGCCGAGCACATCGCGAAGCTCCGTAAGCGCCATGCCGAGTTCACCGGCGCGCTGGAGCGCGGCGACGTCACGGCGGCCTCGGCAGCCGGTGCCGACTTCAGCACCATCGTCGTGATGGCGAACGGCAACCGGGAGTTGCAGTCGCTGCTCGACCAGGTCGTGGTCCGCACGGGGCGGATGATGGCCATGGAGCCGGGCAGCAGCCTCTGGCGCCCCTGGGTCGCCGGGTACGGCGAGGTCCTGGAGCTGCTGGAGCGAGGAGACCGAGCCGGTGCCGTGGCGCGCTACCGCCGGATCTACGTCGAGTACCGAGCCGCGGTGGAGGAGATGCTGTGGCACGGCGACGCGGACGGCTCCCCGAACTGACGGTTCCGCATCGATGCTGACGCCCTCACGCGGGCGGCGACCGTCCGGGCCGCGGACGGTGTCGTCCGCGGCCCGGGCGAGCGGGACGGCCCCGGTCACGCGGTGAGCACGAAGCCCGGGTAGCCGTCCGTCGCGACCTGGGCGCACTTCTTGCGGTACTCCCCGACGCCCCCGGCGTAGGGCATGAACACACGTGGCTTGCCGGGGACGTTGGCGCCCATGTACCACGAGTTCGCCTTCGGGTAGAGGGTGTGCGAGGCGATGAGGTTGACGTGGTCCACCCAGTCGTCCTGCGCCTGCTGGCTCGGCTCGATCGTCGCCAACCCCTGCTGTCGCAGGTGCTCGATGGCGTCACAGACCCAGTCGACGTGCTGCTCGATCGACACGATCATGTTCGACAGAACCGACGGGCTTCCCGGTCCGGTGATCATGAACAGGTTGGGGAAGCCGGCCGAGCCGATGCCCAGGTATGTCCGAGGACCGGCGCTCCAGGTCTCCTTCAGCGACGCGCCGCCCCTCCCGCGGATGTCCACGTTGGTCAGTGACCCGGTCATGGCATCGAAGCCGGTGGCGTAGACGATCGCGTCGAAGACGTACTCCTCGGCCGCCGTCCGCACGCCCTTCTCGGTCACCTCCACCAGTGGCTCGCGCTGCAGGTTGACCAGGTGCACATCGGGCCGGTTGTAGGTCTCGTAGTAGCTGGTGTCCAGGCACGGGCGCTTGGTGCCGACCGGATACTCCGGACACAGGTCGGCGGCGGTCTGCGGATCCTCGACGACCTCG
>DASQNB010000109.1:0-15124 GCA_035645175.1 Geodermatophilus sp. | reverse complement strand
GTCGCCGGCCGAGCTGGACGCCGCCGTCGCCGGCCGGGACGGACGCCGGCTGGTCGTGCTGGGCGGCGACGGCTCGGTGCACTCCGTGGCGCGGGCCCTGGACCGGGCGGGTGCACTGGACCCGGCCGAACCGGTGGGCGTCGTGGCCCGCGGCACCGGCAACGACCTGGCGCGGACCCTCGGCCTGCCGCTGGACCCCGTGGAGGGGGCGGCCGTCGTCCTGGCCGGGCGGCCCCGGCCGCTGGACCTGCTCGACGACGACGCCGACGGGCTGGTGGTCAACGCCGTGCACGCGGGGGTCGGCGCCCGGGCCGGCGCGCAGGCCGACCGGCTCAAGGAACGGCTCGGGGTGGTCGCCTACCCGGTGGGCGCGGCGCTTGCCGGCGTGAGCAGTGAAGGCTGGCCGCTGCGGGTCGAGGTGGACGGCCGGGTGGCGGCGCACCCGGCGGAGGGCTGGGCGGCAGACGGGACCCGCGACGTGCTGATGTTCGGCGTCTGCACGGGCCGCTCGATCGGCGGCGGGACACCCCTGGCCCCGCACGCGGAGCCGGACGACGGGTTGGCCGACGTGGTGGTCTCGATCGCGACCGGCCCGGTCGCCCGCGCCGCCTTCGCGGCGGCACTGACCTCCGGGGAACACGTCGACCGGCCCGACGTCCTGGTGCTGCGGGGATGCCGGGTGTCGGTCACCGGGGGCCCGGTCGACCTCGACGCGGACGGCGAGGTCGAGGAGGCGGTCCCGGCGCGCACCTGGGCGGTGCGGCGGCACGGCTGGTCGGTGCTCGTGCCGCCGCACTGACCCAGGCGGCCACCCTTCAGGGGCCCGCGGCGAGCTTGCGAGGCGTGGGGGGAAGGGTGGTCCTTCTACTCCAGGGACGCGTCCAGGGTGATCTCATCGACGCCGGCCAGCGCCTTGCTCACCGGGCAGCCGGCCTTGGCCGCCTGGGCGGCCTGCTCGAACCCGGCGGCGTCGAGACCCCCGACCTCACCGCGGACGGTGATCGCGATCTTCGTGATGTGCGGCCCGCCGTCCTTCTGGCCCAGCGTGACGTCCGCGGAGACCTCGAGGGCCTGCGGGGTGCCGCCGGCCTTGGCGATCTCGTTGGACAGCGCCATCGCGAAGCAGGACGAGTGCGCCGCCGCGATGAGCTCCTCGGGGCTGGTCGTGCCGTCCGCGTCCTCGGCGGCGCGCTTGGGGAACGACACCTCGTAGGTGCCGACCTTCGAGCTGGACAGCTCGACCTGGCCGGAGCCCTCCTGCAGGGTGCCGTTCCAGGCGGTGCGAGCGGTACGGGTGGGCATGGGTCCTCCTCGTCGGACGGGGTGTGTTACGGGTCCGCTACCCCGGTCCGTCGTGCGCAACCCATCGTCGGGTCAGGTGCTCGCGACCCGCTCGGTGACCAGGTTCAGCTTGGCCTTGAGGTCGCGGAACTCGTCGCGGTCGAGGTCGAGCGCGCAGATGATCTCCTCGGAGATCGCGTCCGCCTTGTCCCGCAGCGCCCGGCCGGCGTCGGTCAGCACGATCGCGACCGAGCGCTCGTCCTCCACCCGGCGGTGGCGGGTGACCAGGCCGGCGGTGGTGAGTCGTTTGAGCAGGGGCGACAGCGTGCCGCTGTCCAGCGAGAGGCGGGCGCCCAGCTGGCCGACGGTCTGGTTGTCCTCCTCCCACAGCAGCATCATCACGAGGTACTGCGGATAGGTGAGACCGATGGCGTCGAGCAGTGGCCGGTAGCGCGCGGTCATCGCCCGAGAGGCGGCGTAGAGCGCGAAGCACAGTTGGTCCTCGAGGACCGCGCTCGGAGCCGGGAGACGCGTCATGACGAGATCCTAGAGCCCCGGTCCCCGGCGGTACCGGGGGTTGCCCCCGGGACGTCGCCCACAGTGGTGGACCGGCTGCCTCCTGCACGGGGTGGACGCAGCGAGATTGAGTGGAACAGACTCAACCCTCTGCTCGTTGCACCGCTCGACAGCATCCGGGCCGGCGTACCCGGCCCCTCCCCGAGAGGAACGACCCCACAGACCATGCAGAGCAAGCTCACCACCCGTTCGCAGGAGGCGATCACGGCCGCCCAGCGGCTGGCGGTCGACCGTGGCCAGGCGGCCCTGGAGCCCCTGCACCTGCTCGCCGCGCTGCTGGAGCAGACCGACGGCATCGCCGGCCCGCTGCTCAAGGCCGTCGGCGCCGACGTCACCGACGTCCGGGCCAAGACCGACGCGGCGCTGCGGCGGATGCCGAGCGTGAGCGGCGCGACCGTGCCCGCACCCTCGCCGTCCCGCGAGCTGCTCCGGGTGCTCAACGCCGCCGGGGAGCAGGCGAGCGCGCTGGGCGACGAGTTCGTGTCCACCGAGCACCTGCTCGTCGGCCTGGCGACCTCGGACGGCGAGGCCGGCGCGGTGCTGACCAGCGCCGGCGCGACCCGCGACGCCCTGCTGGCCGCCTTCCGTACCGTGCGCGGCAACCGGAAGGTGACCACCGCCGACCCGGAGAGCACCTTCCAGGCGCTGGAGAAGTACGCCGTCGACCTCACCGAGCGCGCCCGCGAGGGCAAGATCGACCCGGTCGTCGGGCGCGACACCGAGATCCGCCGCGTCGTGCAGGTGCTGTCCCGCCGCACCAAGAACAACCCGGTGCTGATCGGCGAGCCCGGCGTCGGCAAGACCGCGATCGTCGAGGGCCTGGCCCAGCGCATCGTGGCCGGCGACGTCCCGGAGAGCCTCAAGGGCAAGCGGCTGATGGCCCTCGACCTGGCCTCGATGGTCGCCGGTGCCAAGTACCGCGGCGAGTTCGAGGAGCGGCTCAAGGCCGTCCTGCAGGAGATCACCGAGGCCGAGGGTGAGGTCATCACCTTCATCGACGAGCTGCACACGATCGTCGGCGCCGGTGCCACCGGTGACTCGGCGATGGACGCCGGCAACATGATCAAGCCGATGCTCGCCCGCGGCGAGCTGCGGATGGTCGGGGCCACCACGCTCGACGAGTACCGCGAGCACATCGAGAAGGACCCTGCGCTCGAGCGCCGTTTCCAGCAGGTGTTCGTCGGCGAGCCCTCGGTCGAGGACACCATCGGCATCCTGCGCGGTCTCAAGGAGCGCTACGAGGTGCACCACGGCGTCCGCATCACCGACGCCGCCATCGTCGCCGCCGCCACGCTGTCGGACCGCTACGTCACGGCCCGCTTCCTGCCGGACAAGGCGATCGACCTGGTCGACGAGGCGGCCAGCCGGCTGCGGATGGAGATCGACAGCCGGCCGGTCGAGGTCGACGAGGTCGAGCGCGCCGTCCGCCGGCTGGAGATCGAGGAGATGGCGCTGGCCAAGGAGGACGACCCGTCGTCCGTCGAGCGCCTGGCCGCGCTCCGGGCCGACCTGGCCGACAAGCGCCAGCAGCTCGACGAGCTGACCGCCCGCTGGCAGCAGGACAAGGGCGCGATCGTCCGCATCCAGCAGATCAAGGAGGAGCTGGAACGGGCGCGCCTCGAGGCCGAGCGGGCCGAGCGGGACGGCGAGCTGGCCAAGGTCGCCGAGCTGCGCTACGGCCGGCTGCCCCAGCTGGAGAAGGCGCTGGCCGACGCCGAGGCCTCGGTCGCGAGCGGCGACTCCATGCTCAAGGAGGAGGTCGGCCCCGACGACATCGCCGAGGTCGTCCAGGCCTGGACCGGCATCCCCGCCGGGCGGCTGCTCGAGGGGGAGACCCAGAAGCTGCTGCGGATGGAGGACGAGCTCGGCCGGCGCGTCGTGGGTCAGCCCGACGCCGTCCGCGCCGTCTCCGACGCCGTCCGCCGGGCGCGGTCCGGCGTGGCCGACCCGAACCGGCCGACCGGCTCGTTCCTCTTCCTCGGCCCGACGGGCGTCGGCAAGACCGAGCTGGCCAAGGCGTTGGCGGAGTTCCTGTTCGACGACGAGCGGGCGATGGTCCGCATCGACATGAGCGAGTACTCCGAGAAGCACTCGGTGGCCCGCCTGGTCGGTGCGCCTCCGGGGTACGTCGGCTACGAGTCCGGCGGCCAGCTCACCGAGGCGGTGCGGCGGCGTCCGTACACGGTCGTCCTGTTCGACGAGGTGGAGAAGGCGCACCAGGACGTCTTCGACGTGCTGCTGCAGGTGCTCGACGACGGCCGGCTCACCGACGGCCAGGGCCGCACGGTGGACTTCCGGAACACCATCCTGATCCTGACGTCGAACCTGGGCTCGCACCTGATCGCCGACCAGTCGGTCGACGAGCAGCGGCGCCGGGAGGCGGTCATGGGGGTCGTCCGGCAGCACTTCAAGCCCGAGTTCCTCAACCGCCTGGACGACGTCGTCGTCTTCCGGGCGCTGGGCAGCGAGGAGCTGGCCGGCATCGTCGACATCCAGGTCGGCGTGCTCGCTCGGCGGCTGGCCGCCCGCCGGCTCGCGCTGCGGGTCACCGACGCCGCCCGCGAGTGGCTGGCGCTCAACGGGTTCGACCCGGTCTACGGCGCCCGGCCGCTGCGCCGGCTGGTCCAGTCGGCGATCGGCGACCAGCTGGCGAAGGCGCTGCTGTCCGGCGACGTCCGGGACGGCGACGAGGTCGTCGTGGACGCCCCGGAGGACCTCGCCGAGGAGGGCCTGACCGTCCGCCGCGGCTGATGTGAGGGCCCCGTCCTCCCCACCCTTCGCAGGCTCAGGGTGGGACCCGGGACGGGGCCGCGGCAGGGTCCTGCAGGGGGCCGCCGTCGGGCCCGCCGCCCCCCGAGGGGCGGCGGGCCCTCGCGCTTCCATCGATCAGGTCTCGATCGACGTCAGGCTCTGGCCGGGGATCCGGTGGTGGGTGATCATCGCGCCGGAGACACGACCGGCGAGCAGGGAGCGCGTGATGACGTCAGGGCAGGGCGGCCAGGACCCGCAGCAGGGGCAGCCGCCGCACGACCAGCCGGGCTGGCAGGCGCCGCCCGGACAGGGCTGGCAGAACCCGCCGCCCCCGCAGGGCTGGCAGAACCCCCCGCCCCCGCAGGGCTGGCAGGACCCCCAGCAGGGCTGGCAGCAGGCCCCACCGCCGTACGGCTACGCACCCGCCCCCTCCGCACCCGGCGGCTACTTCCCGCAGGAGGCGCCGGAGCGGCCCACGACCGTGCGCGTCGGCATCGGGGCCTTCCTGGCCACGCTGATCCTGGGACTCATCGCCTCGCTGGTGCAGTTCTCGGACATCGACGGGCTGGTCGCACAGGCGGTGGCGGTCGCGAACGACCCGGCCGTGACCGAGGACGTCCTCCGTGCCGGCGTGGTCGTCGGTGCGGTGATCGGCCTGCTGCTGGTCGCCCTCGAGGCGTTGTTCATCTGGCTGGCCTGGAAGGGGCGCAACTGGGCGCGCATCGTGCTCCTGGTGCTCGGGGGGCTCAGCGTGGTCTTCGGCCTCGGTGCCCTGGGCGGGGTCGGTGCGGGCGTCGCCGGCTCCGGGTTCCTCGACTCGCTGTCGGTCTTCTCGCTGCTGCTGACGATCGTGGGGGTCGTCGCGCTGGCGCTGCGGCCGTCCAGCGAGTGGTACCGGGCGATGACCGCCCGCCGTCAGGCCGGACTGCGCTGACCCGTCGTCACCCAATCGTTACCGAGGAGCTGAACCCGTAGGGCGGCTGGGCGCGAAGACCAGTCGTGACCACAACCCAGGAGGCCTCGGCCCCGGCGACCGGGCCGGACGCGCCGTCCGCTCGCGGGCGTCGTCCGCTCGCCGCCGTGGCCGGCCTGCTGTCCGCCGGCGTCGCGCTGGGCGTGGGCGAGCTCGCCGCCGGCCTGATCGGCCCGCAGTCCTCGCCGATCGTGGCGGTGGGGGACAAGGTCATCACGCTCGTCCCGGAGCCGGTCAAGGCGTTCGCGATCGCGACCTTCGGCGAGGACGACAAGATCGCCCTCGTCGTCGGCACGCTGGTCGTCATCGCCCTGTACGCCCTGGCCCTCGGCGTCCTCGCGCTGCGCCGCCGGGCGGTCGGGGTGGCCGGTATCGCGGTGTTCGGCGTGGTCGGGGCGGCCGCGGCGGTGACCGGGCCGGCCGGCGGCCCGCTCGACGCGCTGCCCTCCCTGGTCGGCGCCCTCGCCGGCATCGGCGCGCTGCTGGCGCTGCTGGCCCCGCTCACGGTCCCGGCGGCGGGCGCCCCCACCGCGCCTCCCGACGGCGGCGAGGCCCCGCTCGAGCGTCTGCGCGGCGCCCTCGGCGCCGGTGACCGCAAGGGCGCCGGGCTCGACCGCCGCCGCTTCTTCCTCACCAGCGGCGCCGCCGTGGGTGCCGCCGTCGTCACCGGTGGGGCGGGCCGGCTGCTGCTGCGCCGCTTCGACGTCGGCGGGGCCCGTGCCGACCTGGTCCTCCCCGCCCCGGCCTCGCCGGCCGCGCCGCTGCCGGCCGGCGCCGACCTGGCCGAGACCGTCGACGGCCTGACGCCGCTGTTCACGCCCAACCGCGAGTTCTACCGGGTCGACACCGCCATCACCGTGCCGCAGATCAGCCCGGCGGACTACCGGCTGACGCTGACCGGGATGTTCGACTCCCCGCGCAGCTACACCCTCGACGACCTGCTCGGCCGCGACGACCTCATCGAGCGCGACATCACCCTCACCTGCGTCTCCAACGAGGTCGGGGGCACGCTCGCCGGGACCGCGCGCTGGCTCGGCGTCCCGCTGGGGACCCTCCTCCGGGAGAACGGCATCCAGCCCGGCTCCGACCAGCTGGTGTGCCGCTCCTCGGACGGGATGACCATCGGCGCCCCGACCCGCTCGGCGCTGGACGTCGAGGACGCCATGATCGCCTTCGGGATGAACGGTGAGCCGCTCCCCGTCGAGCACGGCTTCCCGGTGCGGATGCTCATCCCCGGCCTGTACGGCTACGTCTCGGCCTGCAAGTGGATGGTCGGCATCGAGGCCTCCACCTACGACGCCTACGACGCCTACTGGACCGAGCGCGACTGGGCCGCCGTGGCGCCGATCAAGGTCGCCTCCCGCATCGACACCCCCGCGCCGCTGCGCCGGTTCGCCGCCGGCCGCCGGCCCATCGCCGGGGTGGCCTGGGCGCAGACCCGCGGGATCTCCGCCGTCGAGGTCCGGGTCGACGACGGCGAGTGGCTGCCGGCCCAGCTCTCCCCGCAGGTGGACGCCGACCTGTGGCGCCAGTGGGTGCTGCCCCACGACTTCGCCCCCGGCTCCTACCAGCTCACCGTCCGTGCGACCAGCGCCGACGGCGAGGTGCAGACCGAGCAGCGGGCCGCCCCCTTCCCCGACGGGTCGAGCGGACTGCACTCCATCCGGGTCATCGCGACCTGACCCCCAGGACTCGTCTCGGCCGCCGGCTGCAGACGCGGCCCCCGACTCCTCCCGGGTCGAGGGCCAGGAAACCCCCGCACGACGACCCAAGGAGATCTCCGTGAAGCGCACCCTCACCCGCACCCTCGTGCTGGCCGCCGCCTCGAGCACGGCCGTCACGCTGAGCGCCTGTGGCGCCGAGGACGCCGCGTCCGACGCCGCCGGCAGCGCGGGCAGCGCGGCCAGCAGCGCAAGCGAGAGCGCCACGGGCGGCGACTCGAGCTCGTCCGCGCCGTCCAGCAGCGCCATGCCCACCTCCGACGAGCCGTTCGGCGAGGGCTGCACCGCCGTCCCGGCCGACGGTGAGGGCAGCTTCACCGGCATGACCGACGACCCGGTGGCCACCGCGGCCAGCAACAACCCGGTGCTCTCCACGCTGGTGAGCGCCGTCATGCAGGCCAACCTGGTCGACACGCTCAACAGCGCTCAGGACATCACCGTCATCGCCCCGGCGAACCCGGCGTTCGAGGCCATCCCGCCGGACGCGCTGCAGGCGGTCCTGGCCGACAACGCCCAGCTGACGGGGATCCTGACCCACCACGTCATCGACGGTCGCCTGGCGCCCGACGAGCTGGCCGGCACGCACACCACCCTCGCCGGTGACGAGGTCACCATCGAGGGCATGGGCGAGAACTTCACCATCGCCCAGACCGTGACCGGCACCCCGGCCTCGGTGATCTGCGGCAACGTCCAGACGGCGAACGCCACCGTCTACATCGTCGACCAGGTGCTGGCCCCGGCCGCTCCCTGATAGAGGACCCCCCTGCCCCCCGCCGCTCGCACGCTCGCAGCGGGACCCTGCAGGGGGGCCGCCGTCCTCACCGTGGAAGGACCCCGTCCTCCCCACCCTTCGCGAGCTCAGGGCGGTGCCCGGGACGGGGCCGCGGCGAGCCTCTGGACGGGGCCTGCCCGGGACGAGGCCACCGCGGGCCGTCGTCCGACTCCGGTCGGACGGCGGCCCGCGTCGTCGTCAGTAGGGTCGGTCGCATGAGAAAGGACCCCCTCCCTCCCCACCCCTCGTCCCTCGGGGCGGGACCCGGGGAGGGGGCCGCGCAGCCCGACCGTGACCGGCTGCTCGAGCTCGTCGTCGACCTCGCCGTCGTCCACGGTCGCGTGACGCTGTCGTCGGGGCAGGAGGCCGACTGGTACATCGACATGCGCCGGCTGACGCTGCACCACGAGGGCGCCCCGCTGGTGGGCCGGGTCATGCGCCAGCTCACCGGCGACCTGCGCTACGACGTCGTCGGCGGGCTCACCCTGGGAGCCGACCCGGTCGCGACGGCGATGCTGCACGCAGCGGCCGCCGGCGAGGGCTTCCTGGACGCCTGCGTCGTGCGCAAGACCGGGAAGGCGCACGGCCTGCAGCGGCGGATCGAGGGGCCGGACGTCGCCGGGCGCACGGTGCTCGTGGTCGAGGACGTCTCCACCACCGGCTCCAGCCCGTTGACCGCCGTCGAGGCGCTGCGCGAGGCCGGCGCCGAGCCCGTCGCCGTCGCGGTGGTCGTCGACCGCGGCGGGCGGGCCGCGGTCGAGGCCGCGGGCCTGGAGTACCGCGCCGCCTTCACCCTCGCCGACCTCGGCCTGTAGAAGGACCCCCTCGCCCCCCGCCGCTCGCAGGCTCGCGGCGGGACCCTGCCAGGGGGCCAGCGGGCCCGGGACGGGGCCGGCCGCGTCGTACCGTGTGGCGGTGACCACCGTGACGACGACGTGGGTGGCCGAGCTGGCCGATGCCCTGGGTGCTGACAGCGTCCTGACCGACCCGGACGTCACGGCGTCCTACGCGCGCGACCAGGCGGTGCTCGCGCACGCGGGGACGCCGGCCGCGGTGGTCCTGCCGCGCAGCACCGCCGACGTGGTCGCGGTGATGCAGATCGCCTCGCGGCACGGTGTCCCGGTGGTGCCGCGCGGCGCCGGGTCCGGGCTGGTGGGCGCCGCCAACGCCGTGGACGGCGGCATCATCCTCGTGACGACCCGGATGGACGCCGTCCTCGAGGTCTCCCCGGCCGACCGGCTGGCCGTGGTCCAGCCCGGCGTGGTGAACAAGCAGCTGCGCGACGCCGTCTCCGCGGTCGGGCTGTTCTACCCGCCGGACCCGGCCAGCTACGACTGGTGCACCCTCGGCGGCAACCTGGCGATGAACTCCGGCGGGCTGTGCTGCGTCAAGTACGGCGTCACCACCGACTACGTGCTGGGCCTGGAGGTCGTGCTCGCCGACGGGCGGGTGCTGCGCACCGGGCGGCGCACGGTCAAGGGCGTCGCCGGCTACGACCTCACCCGGCTGTTCGTCGGCTCGGAGGGCACCCTCGGCGTCATCACCGAGGCGACGCTGGCGCTGCGCCCGGCGCCGGCGGCCGACCCGGTCACCCTCGTGGCCACCTTCGCCACCAGCGCGCAGACCGGCCAGGTCGTCCAGTCCATGGTCACCAGCGGCGTGGTGCCCAGCATGCTCGAGGTGATGGACCGCACCTGCATCCGCGCGGTCGACGATCTGCTCCGGGCCGACCTCGACCGTGACGCGCAGGCGCTGCTGGTGGCCCGGTCCGACGCCGGGGGAGCAGCCGGGCTCGCGGAGATCGCCGAGCTGACCCGGCTGTGCGAGGCCGCCGGCGCCGACCTCGTGCACTCCACCGCCGACGCCGCCGAGGGGGACCTGCTGCTCACCGCCCGCCGCATGGCGCTGCCGGCGCTGGAGCGGCTGGGTGACGTGCTGCTCGACGACGTCGCCGTCCCCCGGTCGCGGGTGGCGACCTTCATCGACGGCTGTGACGCGATCTCGGCGCAGTACGACCTGGTCATCGGCGTCGTGGGGCACGCCGGTGACGGCAACATGCACCCGACGATCGTGTTCGACGGCTCCGACGACGCACAGCGGGCGCGGGCGGTGGCCGCGTTCGACGCGATCCTCGAGCTGGGGCTCTCGCTCGGCGGCACCATCACCGGCGAGCACGGGGTCGGCACGCTCAAGGCCGACTGGCTCGAGCGCGAGATCGGCCCGGTGTCGGTCGACGTGCACCGCTCGATCAAGGACGCGCTGGACCCGGCGGGCCTGCTGAACCCCGGCAAGGTGCTGCGCCGGCGGCCGTCGGCTGCCGCGTGAGCGCAGACCGCCTGCTCGTCGTCGGTGGGGACGCCGCCGGCATGTCCGCGGCCGCCGCGGCCCGGCGGCTGCGCGATCCCTCCGACCTGGCCATCACCGTCCTCGAGCAGGGCCCGGAGGTCTCGTTCTCCGCCTGCGGCATCCCCTACTGGGTGGGCGACGTCGTCGAGGACCGGAACCGGCTGATCGCCCGCACGCCGCGGGACTTCGCTGCCCGCGACATCGCGGTCCGCACCGGCACGCGCGCCGAGGAGGTCGACCTCGACGCCGGCACCGTGCGCACGAGCACCGGCGAGACGCTCGGCTTCGACCGGCTGGTCGTCGCCACCGGCGGGCGGCCGATGCGCCCGGACGTCCCCGGCCTGGACGCGCCGGGCGTGCACGGGGTGCACCGGCTGGCCGACGGCGCCGACATCCGCGCCGCGGTCGCCGCCGGGGCCCGCCGCGCCGTGGTGCTGGGCGGTGGCTACATCGGCCTGGAGATGGCCGAGGTGCTGCGCGCCCGCGGGCTCGAGGTGACCATGGTGCTCGCCGACGCGCTGCCGATGTCCCTGCTGGACCCCGACATGGGCCAGCGGATCTGCACGGGCATCGGCGACCTGGGCATCGACGTCCGGCCCGACCAGCCGGTCCGCGCGGTCGAGACCGGTGCGGACGGCAGCGCGCGGGCGGTCACCACCGACGTCGGCAGCTACCCCTGCGACCTCGTCGTCCTGGGACTGGGCATGGGCCCGGAGGTGGAGCTGGCCGGCGCCGCCGGACTGCGGATCGGGGAGACCGGGGCGGTGGAGGTCGACCGCACCCAGCGCAGCCGCTCGCACGACCACGTCTATGCCGCCGGCGACTGCAGCCAGACGTTCCACCGGCTGACCGGCGAGGCGGTGCACGTCGCGCTGGGCACGCACGCCAACAAGCAGGGCCGGGTGGCCGGCTCGGTCATCGGCGGCCGGGCGGCCCGCTTCGCCGGCGTCCTGGGCACCGCGCTGACCAAGGTGGGCGACCTGGAGATCGGCCGGACCGGGCTGTGCAGCGGGCAGGCCGAGGCCGCCGGGTACGACTTCCGCACCGAGACGATCGAGGGGACGACGCGGGCCGGCTACTACCCGGGGGCGGAGCCGATCGCGGTGAAGCTGCTCAGCGACAGCGGCTCCGGGCGGCTGCTCGGCGGCCAGGTCGTCGGCGGGCCGGGCGCGGGCAAGCGGATCGACGTCCTGGCCACCGCGATCTGGGCGGGGCTGACCGCCGAGGAGTTCGCCGGCTCCGACCTCTCCTACGCCCCGCCGTTCTCCCCCGTGTACGACCCGGTGGTGGTCGCCGCGCGGGTCGCCAGCCGGGTGGAGCAGGGGTGAGCACCGCGGGTGGGGGCGTCGCGGGTGGGGGCACGGCCGACGTCCGGGACGAGGACTGGTACGGCGAGGACCTCTCCGGGCAGGAGCACACCGGCGTCACCTTCAGCGGCGTGGACCTCACCGAGACCACGGACGCCGGCGCCGTCTTCACCGACTGCGTCTTCCGGGACTGTCGGTTCACCCACAGCCGGCACACCGACGCCGCGTTCCTCACCTGCACCTTCACCGGCTGCTCGTTCGCCCAGGCGGTCCTCACCGACTGCAAGCTGGTCGGCAGCACCTTCGACCGCTGCACCTTCGACCACGTGACCGTCGAGGGCGGCGACTGGTCCTTCGTCGCCCTGCGGGGGGCGGACCTGTCGCGGGCGACGCTCACCGGCGCGCGGATGCGCGAGGCCGACCTCACCGGGGTGCGGGCGGCCGGGGCCACGCTGCGGTACCTGGACCTCTCCGGCGCGCAGCTGGCCGGTGCCGACCTCTCCGGCGCCGACCTGCGCGGCAGCGACCTGACCGCCCTGGACCCGCGGGGGGTCGAGCTGGCCGGCGCGCAGGTCGACGGCGGGCAGGCCGTGGTGCTGGTGACCGCCCTGGGCCTGCGGGTCGGGCCGGACCTGACGCCGTAGCGGGGTGTCGCGGCGGTGGAGCCGGGCGCGATACTGGCGGCCGGACCAGCGCCGCCCCGACGCAAGGAGTGCCCCGCATGCCCATCGCGACCCCTGAGGTCTACGCCGACATGATCAACCGGGCCAAGGAGGGCGGCTTCGCCTACCCGGCGATCAACTGCACCTCGTCGGAGACGGTCAACGCCGCGCTGCGCGGCTTCGCCGACGCCGGCAGCGACGGCATCATCCAGGTCTCCACCGGCGGCGCGGAGTTCGCGTCCGGCACCCGGGTCAAGGACATGGTCACCGGCGCCGTCGCGCTGGCGGAGTTCGCGCACGTCGTCGCCGAGAAGTACCCGGTGAACGTCGCGCTGCACACCGACCACTGCCCCAAGGACAAGCTCGACGCCTACGTCCGCCCGCTGATCGCCCTGTCCAGGGACCGGGTGGACGCCGGCCAGGCGCCGCTGTTCCAGTCGCACATGTGGGACGGCTCGGCCATCGACCTCGACGAGAACCTGCAGATCGCCGCGGAGCTCATCGAGAAGTGCGCCGCCGCGAAGATCGTGCTCGAGGTGGAGATCGGCGTCGTCGGCGGCGAGGAGGACGGCGTCTCGCACGACATCAACGACAAGCTCTACACGGCGCCCGGCGACTTCGTGTCCACCGCGAAGACCCTGGGCCTCGGCGAGAAGGGCGTCTACCTGCTCGCCGCGACCTTCGGCAACGTGCACGGCGTCTACAAGCCCGGCAACGTCAAACTGCGCCCGGAGATCCTCAAGGAGGGCCAGGACGTCGTGGCCGGGGAGTTCGGCCTGGGGGACGGCACGAAGCCGTTCAACCTGGTGTTCCACGGCGGCTCGGGCTCGGCGCAGGAGGAGATCCGCGAGGCGCTGTCCTACGGCGTCGTGAAGATGAACATCGACACCGACACCCAGTACGCCTTCACCCGGCCGATCGCCGGGCACATGTTCAGCAACTACGACGGCGTGCTGAAGGTCGACGGTGAGGTCGGCAACAAGAAGACCTACGACCCGCGCACCTACATGAAGCTCGCCGAGACCAACATGGCCGCGCGCATCGTCGAGGCGTGCGAGGACCTGCTGTCGGCCGGCCAGAGCCAGAGCGCCTGACGTGACCGAGTTCGCGAGGTCACGCACGGACGCAGCGGCCCGGGGCGCAGGTCCGACCAGCGCCGGCGAGGCGGACCTGTGACCCACGCGCACCACAACCTGCTCGGTGAGCCGCCGGCCACGCTGCTGCCCGCCAACCCCGAGGCCGACGCCGAGCTCGCCGCGGGCGACCCGCCGGCCGAGGTCGCCGCGCACCACCCGACGGTGAGCGCGGCCTGGGCGGCGCTGGCCGAGGAGGCGATCGGCCGTCCCGAGCGCGGGCTCACCGACACGATCGAGGCCTACGCCTACGCCCGCACCGGCTACCACCGCGGGCTGGACGCGCTGCGCCGCAACGGCTGGAAGGGCCACGGCCCGGTGCCGTGGTCGCACGAGCCCAACCGCGGCTTCCTGCGCTGCGTGACGGTGCTGGCCCGGGCCGCGGAGGCGATCGGCGAGACCGACGAGCAGGAGCGCTGCACCCAGCTGCTGCGCGACTGCGACCCCTCCCTCGCAGCGTAGGAGGCCGGGTCGACGCGACCCACCGCCCCAGCGGGGTCCCACGAGGAACGAGACCCCGCTGGGCGGTGCTCGTCCCGGGACGGTCGGCGGCGACCGGCACACTCGCCCCGTGGAGCACTCGCCCGGAGCCGTCGTCCGTCGCCTGCGACCTCTCCTGCTCGCCGTCCACGAGGCGCTGTCGGCCGGTGTCCGGGTCAGCGCCGCGATCCACGCGCAGCACGGCTGGCACCCCACCGCCGACCGGCACCTGGACCACCAGCTGGTCCGCCGCGAGGCGATGGAGCTGCTCCGGCCGTGGGGCGCGGGGCCCGACGAGCTCTCCGACCCGCTGCAGGCCCGCCAGCTGGACCTCGACACCGGCACCGACAACCTGGGCCTGCCGATGAGCGGGTTGATCCTGCGCACGCCCACCGACGTGCTGCGCGTCTGGCGCTCCGACGACGGCGAGCTGCCGGCCGCGGCCACCGACGGCCTGCGCGCCTTCTACCGCCAGGACCCCAGCCGCCAGCTGCAGCTCGCCCTCGACCCCGACGCCCCGCGGGCCGCGCCCGGTCACCTGGCGCTGCTGTGGGCCGACGCCGACGCCGTCCTGACCCGCTTCGACCTGGTCCGGCCGAGCGGGCACGTGGGCCGCCGGGTACAGGTCGACTGGCACGTCGACCTCCGCCGGCGGCTGGGACGTCCCGCGGCCTGACGTCACCCTCCGTGATACGAGGACGCAAGACGCGCCGTTCGGGTCGAAGATCGGTTACTCTCCGTCTCCAGCGTCCGGTCCGGACGCCCGTTCACGGAGGTGCCGCATGGCCACCCTGCTCTGGATCCTCGCCGTCGTCCTCGTCGTCGCCGGCATCGTGGCGATCGTCCGCAAGCAGTTGCTGTGGGGCATCGTGCTGATCGTCGTGGGTCTGCTCGTCGGCCCGGGCGGGGTCAGCGTCTTCACCTGATCCTCCACGGCCCGCCGGCAGGCGGAAGGACCCCCTCCTCCCCACCGTGGAAGGACCCCGTTCTGCTCACCGTGGAAGGACCCCGTCCTCACCCCTCGCAGGCTCGGGGTGAGCCTCGGGACGGGGCCGCAGCGGGCCCCTGGAGGGGGCCGAGTGGAGGGGGCCGAGGGGCGGGGGCAGGGGGGTCCTTCCTCAG
>DASQNB010000108.1:0-5155 GCA_035645175.1 Geodermatophilus sp. | reverse complement strand
CCCCGAGTCGATCGCGGCGCTGGAGGGTGCGGACCTGGTCGTCTCCAACGACCACATCCCGCTGGACTGGGAGAAGAAGCCCGGCGCCCGGTACCTGCAGACCTGGCACGGCACCCCGCTCAAGCGGATCCACAACGACGTTCGCTGGGCGCCGGAGGGCCGGCTGGCCTACCTGGAGCAGGACATCGCGCGGTGGGACCTGCTGCTGTCGCCGAACGCGGCGAGCACCCCGCGGCTGCGCAACGCCTTCGGCTACCGCGGGGAGGTGCACGAGACCGGCTACCCGCGCAACGACCTGCTCAGCAGTCCGCAGCGGGACGACGTCCGGGCCGCCGTGCGCGCCGACCTCGGCATCTCCGACGACCAGACCGTCGTCCTCTACACGCCCACCTGGCGCGACGACCTGGTGTTCAACAAGACCGGGCCGCAGGACTTCGAGTTCCCCGTCGACCTGGAGGACTTCACCGCCCGGCTCGGGGAGGACCACGTGCTGCTGCTGCGGCTGCACAACATGGTCATGGACCGCCTCGAGGTCGTGGCCGGCTCCCCGGTCCGTGACGTGTGCAGCCACCCCGACATCCGGGACCTCTACCTCGCTGCCGACGCCATGGTCACCGACTACTCCTCGACCATGTTCGACTTCGCCGTCACCGGGAAGCCGATGCTGTTCTTCACCTACGACCTGGCGTACTTCCGCGACGAGCTGCGCGGCTTCTACTTCGACCTCGAGGAGGTCGCCCCGGGGCCGCTGCTGTCGACCAGCTCGGAGCTGGTCGACGCGATCGCCGACCTCGACGGGGTCCGGGAGCGGTACGCCGGGCGCTACGCCGAGTTCCGGCAGACCTTCTGCCACCTGGAGGACGGGCACGCCACCGAGCGCGTCCTCGACCTGCTCTTCCCCCCGGCGACCGCCGGGACCACCACCCGAGGAGGGGACGACCGTGCTCGCTGACCGCGCCACCACCGCCGCTGACCTGACCGGGCCGGCGTCCGCCGCCCCCGCGCCCCTGGCCGTCGACCTGCCGGTGCAGGTCGTCATCCTCGCCGCCGGGATGGGCACCCGGCTGGGCCGGCCCTGGCCCAAGCCGCTGACCCCACTGCACGACGGGCGCACGATCCTGCAGCGCCAGCTCGACGCGCTGCGCTCGGTGCTCGGCTCCTCGGTCGACGTCACCGTCGTCGTCGGCTTCGAGGCCGAGCGCGTCATGCGGGCGGTCCCGGACGTGCGGTTCGCCTACAACCCCGACTACCGGGTCACCAACACCTCGCAGAGCCTGCTGCGCGCCCTGCGGGCCACCCGCGACGGCGGCGTGCTGTGGCTCAACGGCGACGTCGTCTTCGACCCGGAGGTGCTCGAGACCGCCCTCCCCGCGCTGCGGGCCGACGAGAGCTTCGTCTGCGTCGACACCTCCACCGTCGCCGACGAGGAGGTCAAGTACACCGTCGACGCGGAGGGCTGGATCGCCGAGCTGTCCAAGACGGTGGTCGGCGGCCTCGGCGAGGCCGTCGGCATCAACCACGTCTCGGCCGCCGACAAGCCCGTGCTGATCGAGCACCTCACGGCGTGCGCGGAGCAGGACTACTTCGAGCGCGGCATCGAGACCGCGATCGCCGCCGCGGGGCTGCACGTCCGGCCGCTGGACATCTCCCGGCACGCCGCCGTCGAGGTCGACTTCGAGGCCGACCTCGAGCGGGCCAACGCGCTGTTCGCCGGGCGCAGCCACCTGCAGCCGGTCACCGGCGACCCGGCCTGAGGAGGAAGGACCCCCTCCTCCCCACCCCTCGGGGACGGCCCCCTGCAGGGGCCCACCGTGAGCCTGCGAACGGTGGAGGGCAGGGGGGTCCTCCTTCAGCGGACCGGAGATCGCTCCGGCTCCCGGAGCCGGCGGGTGGCGACCAGGCCACCGACGACGCACCCCGCGCCGAGGGCGACCAGCACCGCCACCGCTGCCCGGGTCAGCAGCACCGACCCCTCGGCCAGCACGTTCGCCGTCCACAGCACGTCGACGTCGGGCAGCCCCTGCACCAGCAGCAACCAGCCGAGGACGACGGCCAGCAGCGCGGTCAGCCCGCCCCGGCCCCGGCGGGCGGCGACCAGGCCACCGACCGCGACGGCGGCGGCGATCAGCCCGGGCAGCAGCGCCGAGACCAGCGCGCCGGCGTACGAGGAGACGCTCGCCGCGGGCTCCGGCGTGCTCCCCGCGTGGAACAGCGCGGCCGCCCCGCCGACCACCAGCAGCGCGCCCAGCGGCAGGGGGCCCCGGGTGGAGACCGCGGCGGCGACCGGCGCCAGGGCCAGGACGGCGTAGACCGGCCACACCACCCGGGCCGGGGGCGGCGGGCTCCAGGTGAGCTCACCGCGCACGTGCACCTCGGTCCCGCCGTAGGCCATCGGCACCACCCACGCCGACACCAGGTGCTCGCGGGTCGGGTCGGCGGCCACGGCGGGCGGCAGCACGCCCTCGCTCATCCAGTGCGTCCGGTGGTCGTGCCAGACGTAGCCGGGCTCGGTCGAGACCTGCACCCAGTCCGGTGCGGCGTCGGGGTCGGCGTGCGCGGGCAGCGTCGTGCGGCCGAAGCGGTCGAGGTTGATGTAGGTCGCCGGGCTGTTGGCGTTGCGCCACACCCCCTCGGGGCCGATGCGCAGGTAGGGCTCGTCGGAGTAGCCGGGCACCTCGACGTCGGTCGCGGTCTGGTTGACCACCTCGAACTCGTCGCCGAAGGACAGCACCCGCACCGCGACACCGGGCAGCGCCGGCTCCACCGCGAGGACGCGCCCGTCGAAGTCGCTGCCCGCGGCCCCGCCGCCGACGTGGGCCTGCGCCGGGCCGGCCAGCAGCAGACCGGCCAGGACCCCGAGGACGACGACCAGCAGGCGCGCCGCCCCCCGGCTCACGCCTGGGTCACCAGGGCGAGGTCCTCGGCGATGTCGCGGCTGGTGTTGCCCGCGTCGAAGGCGACGTCGGCGAGGTCGTCGGTGCCGTACAGCAGCAGCAGCGAGGAGTGCAGCCGGCCGTTGTCCTCGGCCTGCGGCACCCCGGCGGCCAGCTGCGCCTGGTCGATCGCGGCCTGGTCGCCGGTCAGCCCGACGAAGCGGGTGGGCAGGTCGGCGTCGAAGCGACCCAGGTACTCGGCGAGCACCTCGGGGGTGTCGAACGCCGGGTCGGTGGTGACGAAGACCACCTGCACCTGCTCGGCCAGCGCCGGGTCGACCCCGCGCAGCGCGACGGCGACGTCGGCCATCGTGGTGGGGCAGATGTCGGGGCAGTTGGTGAAGCCGAAGAACAGCAGCGTCGGCCTGCCCGCGGTCTCGGCGGCGAAGTCGTAGGGCTGCCCGCCGGGCCCGGTGAGGGTGAAGGAGGGCCGCTGGTACGGGTCGGGCAGGTCCAGCCCGGCGTAGCGGTCCTCGGGGCCCTCGACCTCCGCGACGGCGCTGTCGGTGTGCTCCTCGTGGCCCGCGGCGGCCTGGTCCTCGGCGGCCGCGCCGCCGCAGCCGGCCAGCACGAGCCCGGCCGAGACGGTCAGGACGGCCAGCCGGCGGCGGGAGAACGGGTTCACGAGGACACGGTACGACGGCCCGCCCGCCAGCCGAGGACGACGCCGGCCAGGCCGGTCAGCAGCGCGAGGATCGCCACGAACAGCGCCAGCGCGCCCGGGCCGGCGTCGCCGTGACCGGTCGTGGTCGTCGCCGCGGTGTCGGTGGCCGTCGTCGTGGCCGTCGTCCCGGCCGCGTCGTGGCCGGCGGCGGCCGGAGCGGTCAGCGTGAGCACCGGCGCGGGACGCTCCGGCTCGGCCTGACCCGCGACGGTCGGCTCGATCCACGCCGCCTCGGTGCCGTCGCTGTAGGTCTGCACCGCCGGGAAGGACAGCTGGTCGCTGTCGGGGAACGGCCCGCCGGAGAGGGCGAACTCCTGGAACTCACCCGGCCGGATCCCGCCGCCGTCCGCGGCCCGGAACTCGACGACCGACACGTAGCTGGTGACCTGCTCGCCGTGGCTCTCCAGCGGCGTCTGCAGGTCCGAGGTGGTCATCGTGACCGTCCAGCCGGGCACCGGCTGCGCCCGCAGCGAGGCCAGCGCGGACTCCTCCGGGACCGAGATCCGCAGCGCGACCGTGCTCGCGGTGTCGCTCTCGTTGGGCACGCGGAACGTCAGCTTGCCGTAGCCGCCGGCGGCGGCGTCGGTCGAGGAGACGCTGACGTGCGCCGCGGCGGCGCCCGCTCCGGCGAGGGCGGCGGCCAGCGCCGTCAGCAGCGCCAGGACGACGACGCCGAGCCGCGCGAGCGGTCGGGGCAGGGGGAAGGACACGGTTCTCCTGTCGGTTCGGGGTGGAGCGGACTTCAGCGCACCGGGAAGGTGGTGCTGGCGGTGCCGGCGGTGAACTCGTCGAGCCGGACCGTGACGGCGAGGGTCCAGGTGCCGGCGCCGGGGATGGCCATGCCGTCGCCGACGTAGTGGCCAGGTCCGGCCGGCTCCAGGGCGACGTCGATCGGGCCGATCTCCTGCGCGGGCTCGGTCAGGGACACCCGGATGTCGACCGGCTGGGTCAGCTGCCCCTGCTCGTCGAGCAGGTACACGTGCAGGGTGTTCGGGCCGGTCGCGGCCGGGTCGACCGACACCTGCACGCTGCCGGACTCGCCCGCCGCGGTCTGCACCGGCAGCGTCACGTCGACCGGCTGGGCCACCTCCGCCCGCGCCGGGGGCGTGCCGACGAGCACCGCCGACAGCGCGAGGACGACGAGCCCGACGGCGAGCTCGACCAGCACCGAGCGGCGCAGCGCCGGGCGCTCGGCGGCGGCCGCGGCGGCCTGCACCCCGGCGCGGGCGCCGGCGGCCGAGGCGACCACCGGGTGCGGCTCGGGCTCCTCGGCCGCGGAGAAGGCGTGCGCGGTGACCCGCCGGCGCGGCGCCGGCCGGGAGCGCCGGACGCCCAGGTGCTGTTGCACCCACACCCGGGAGACACCGGCCGCGGCCAGCAGCAGGAGGACCAGCGCCAGCTTGGCCAGCAGCACCCAGCCGTAGGTCGTCGTCACCAGGGCGGCGGGCGAGCCGACCTCGCGCACCGACTGGACGACGCCGGTGACCACCAGCGCGGTGACCGACCCGGCGGCCAGCCGGGAGAACGGCGGCAGCGCCTGGGCCACGTCGGCCGCCGG
>DASQNB010000107.1:0-2752 GCA_035645175.1 Geodermatophilus sp. | reverse complement strand
GGGACCGAGCAGGCCGGGGAGGGCGGGGTGGACGACGACGGCGAGCGCGACGGGCACCCGGTCAGTCTCCGGCAGCCGCCGGCGCGGTGCCGCCCGCCTCCTCCAGGAGGTCCACGACCCCGTCGTCGGCCGGGACGATCGAGCCCTCCTCGATGACGCCGAAGCGGGGGTTCACCGTGACGTCCACGCCGGCGCGGACCTGGGCGACCAGCTCCTGGGCGGCGGCGTCGGCCTCGCCCTGGGCGGTCTCCTCGAGCTGGGGCCGGGCCTCCTCGAAGGTCGGCACGACCGGCTCGCCGACGAAGACCACGAGCACACCGGGCAGGTCGGGCACGGTGAGCGAGGTGGCCGTGTTCGGCGCGGCGGCCGCGACCGCGTCGGCCAGCGGCGGCGGCACGTCCGCCGGCGCGACGGTGGTCACCTCGGGCAGGGTGGCATCACCGGGGTACTGCGCCGCGATCGCGGGATAGGCGTTCGGGTCGGCCTGCAGCGCGGCGACCGCGGCGCCGGCGGCGGCCTGGTCGGGGACGTTGACGTAGCCCATGCGCAGCTGCGAGAGCGAGGGCAGCGACTGCTCGTACGCGACGCGCAGCTGCTCCTCGGTGACGCCCTCGGTCAGCTCCTCGGACTCGGCCACCCGCTGGCGTAGCAGCTGCTGGCGGACGGTCTCGAACACGTCGGCCCGCGCGACCCCCTGCGCGGCGGCCTGCGCGTACACGGTCTCCGGGTCCTCACCGGCCAGCAGCTCGTCCAGCCGCGCCTGCACGTCGGCGTCGTCCACCGTGACGCCGTAGCGCTGCGCGAACCGGTCGTAGAGCTCGGCCGTGACCAGCCGGGTGAGCACCAGGCGGGTGAACTCGTCCTCCCGGCCCGCGGCGGCCGCGGCGAGGGCCGGGTCCTCCAGGCGCGTGTCGACGGCGGTCTCCAGCTCGTCGACGGTCACCTGCTCCTCGCCGACGTAGGCCGCCACACCCGGGTCGGTCCGGCAGCCGGCCACCCCGGCCAGCGCGACCAGGCCCACGGCCAGCGATGCGGTCAGGCGACGCGTCTGCACGAGCGGAGCGTGCCACAGAAGGACCCCGCCCCACTCACCACTCGCGAGCTCGCGGCGAGCCTCCGGGCGGGGCCACGCGCTCACGATGCCGCGGCGACGGGCTGCTCGAGGAGGGCGGTCAGCAGCGACTGCAGGTGGTCCAGCAGCGCGACGTCGCGCAGCGGGGTCCGGCGGTCCGGGCCGACCGGCACCTTGAGCGAGATGGTGTCGGCCGCGGCCTTGTAGGTCGCGCCGTCGGCGAGGCGGGCCAGCCGCATCTGCCTGGACTCCGGCAGCGGGACCGGGCTGATCCGGATCGCCCGGCCCTGCATCGACACCTCGGTGATCCCGAACTGCCGGACGGCCGCCCGGAAACGGGCCACCGCCAGCAGGTTGAGCACCGGCGCGGGCGGGGCGCCGTAGCGGTCGGTGAGCTCGTCCAGCACCGCCTGCGCCTGCTCGTCGGACTGCACCGAGGCGACCTTGCGGTAGGCCTCCATCCGCAGCCGCTCGCCGGGCACGTAGTCGTGCGGCAGGTGCGCGTCGACCGGCAGGTCCACCCGGACGTCGGCCGGCTCGGCCGGGGGCTCCTCGCCGGCGAGCTGGGCCCGGTAGTCGGTGACCGCCTCGCCGACCAGCCGGACGTAGAGGTCGAAGCCGACGCCGGCGATGTGCCCGGACTGCTCGCCGCCGAGCAGGTTGCCCGACCCGCGGATCTCCAGGTCCTTCATCGCCACCGCCATGCCGGCACCGAGGTCGGTGTTGTGCGCGATGGTGGTCAGCCGGTCGACCGAGGTCTCGGTCAGCGGCCGCGACGGGTCGTAGGTGAAGTAGGCGTAGGCCCGCTCCCGCCCGCGGCCGACCCGGCCGCGGATCTGGTGCAGCTGGGACAGGCCGAAGGTGTCGGCGCGGTCGACGATCAGGGTGTTGGCGTTGGGGATGTCCAGCCCGGACTCGACGATCGTCGTCGCGACCAGGACGTCGTACTCCTTCTCCCAGAAGCCCACCATGATCCGCTCGAGCTCGTGCTCCTTCATCTGCCCGTGGCCGACGGCGACGCGGGCCTCGGGCACCAGGTTGCGGATCTTGGCCGCGGCCTTGTCGATCGACTGCACCCGGTTGTGGATGACGAAGACCTGCCCGTCGCGCAGCAGCTCGCGGCGGACGGCGGCGGCCATCTGCTTGTCGTCCCACGCGCCGACGTAGGTCAGCACCGGGTGCCGCTCCTCCGGCGGGGTGAGGATCGTCGACATCTCCCGGATGCCGGTCAGCGACATCTCCAGGGTGCGCGGGATCGGGGTGGCCGACATGGACAGCACGTCGACCGCCGTCCGCATCGTCTTCAGGTACTCCTTGTGCTCGACGCCGAAGCGCTGCTCCTCGTCGACGATGACCAGGCCCAGGTCCTTGAACCGGGTGGTCGGCTGCAGCAGCCGGTGGGTGCCGACGAGGACGTCGATCTCGCCGTCGGCCAGCCGGCGCAGGATCTCCCGCGACTCTGCCTCGGACTGGAACCGGGAGAGCACCTGCACGGTCACCGGGAACTGGGCGACCCGCTCGGAGAAGGTCTTGAGGTGCTGGTTGGCCAGCAGCGTCGTCGGCACCAGGACGGCGACCTGCTTGCCGTCCTGCACCGCCTTGAACGCCGCCCGCACCGCGATCTCGGTCTTCCCGTAGCCGACGTCGCCGCAGATGATCCGGTCCATCGGGACCGGCTGC
>DASQNB010000106.1:0-7222 GCA_035645175.1 Geodermatophilus sp. | reverse complement strand
GAGGAGGAGTTCCTCCGCCACGCGCAGCTGTGCCGCAAGCACGGCGCCGCCGTCGTCGTCATGGCATTCGACGAGCAGGGCCAGGCCGACTCGTTGCAGCGGCGCCAGGAGATCTGCCGGCGCGCCTACGACATCCTCACCGGGCAGGTGGGGTTCCCGGCCGAGGACGTCATCTTCGACCCGAACGTCTTCGCCGTCGCCACGGGCATCGAGGAGCACGCCAACTACGGGCTGGACTTCATCGACGCCACCCGCTGGATCAAGCAGAACCTGCCCGGCGCGCTGGTCTCCGGCGGCGTGTCGAACGTGTCGTTCTCCTTCCGCGGCAACAACCCCGTGCGCGAGGCCATCCACGCGGTGTTCCTCTACCACGCGATCGCGGCCGGCATGGACATGGGCATCGTCAACGCCGGCGCGCTCGAGGTCTACGACGAGGTGCCCGAGCGGCTGCGCGAGCGGATCGAGGACGTCGTCCTCAACCGCCGTCCCGACAGCACCGAGCGCCTGCTGGAGATCGCCGGCGAGTACGCCGGCGACGGCTCGGTCAAGGAGGTCGCCACCGAGGAGTGGCGGTCGCTGCCGGTGGCCGAACGCATCACCCACGCCCTGGTCAAGGGCATCGACGAGTTCGCCGAGAGCGACACCGAGGAGCTGCGCGTGGAGATCAGCGCGCGCGGCGGCCGGCCGATCGAGGTCATCGAGGGTCCGCTGATGGCCGGGATGAACGTCGTCGGCGACCTGTTCGGCGCGGGGAAGATGTTCCTGCCGCAGGTGGTCAAGTCCGCCCGCGTCATGAAGAAGGCGGTCGCCCACCTCATCCCGTTCATCGAGGCGGAGAAGCAGCCCGGGGACGTCGAGCGCAGCAACGGCAAGGTCGTCATGGCCACCGTGAAGGGCGACGTCCACGACATCGGCAAGAACATCGTCGGCGTCGTCCTGCAGTGCAACAACTACGACGTGGTCGACCTCGGCGTCATGGTGCCGGCGCAGAAGGTGCTGGACGCCGCCAAGCAGGAGGGCGCCGACGTCATCGGCCTGTCCGGGCTGATCACGCCGTCGCTGGAGGAGATGAGCAACCTGGCCGCCGAGATGGAGCGGCAGGGCTTCGACATCCCGCTGCTCATCGGCGGGGCGACGACCTCGCGCGCGCACACCGCGGTCAAGGTGGCCCCGCGCTACCACGGCCCGGTCATCTGGGTGAAGGACGCCTCCCGCTCGGTGCCGGTCGTGGCGGCCCTGCTGTCCAACGAGCAGCGGCCGAAGCTGCTGGCCGACGTCGAGACCGAGTACGCGGGGCTGCGCGAGCGGCACGAGGCCCGCCGGGACACCCGCGCGCTGCTGCCGCTGGCCGACGCCCGCGCCGCGGCCACGCCGATCGACTGGAGCAGCTACACACCGCCGCGGCCGCGGATGCTGCTGCAGCAGGCTGTGCAAGCAGACCCGGGGGCCCTCTGCACCGGCCCCGACTGCGACCACTCCCACGGGCGGGCCACCCAGTTCACCCGCGTGTTCGACGACTACCCGCTGGAGGAGCTGCGCCGGTACGTCGACTGGCAGCCGTTCTTCAACGCCTGGGAGATGCGCGGCCGGTTCCCCGACATCCTGCACAACCCCTCGACCGGCGAGGCCGCGCGGCGGCTCTACGAGGACGCGCAGGAGATGCTCGACCGGGTCGTCGGCGAGCGCTGGCTGCAGGCCAAGGGCGTGTTCGGCCTGTTCCCGGCCAACCGGGTGGACGGCGAGGACGGCTGCGAGGACATCGAGGTCTACACCGACGAGTCCCGCTCCGCCGTGCGGACGACGCTGCACCAGCTGCGCCAGCAGACGCAGGGCCGCGACGGCTCGCCGCGCAAGTCGCTGGCCGACTTCGTGGCGCCCAGGCAGACCGGGCTGCGGGACTACGTGGGCGCGTTCGCCGTCACCGCGGGCCTCGGCTCGGCCGAGCGGGTCACGGCGTTCAAGGCCGCCCACGACGACTACAGCGCGATCCTGCTCGAGGCGCTGGCCGACCGGCTGGCCGAGGCGTTCGCCGAGCGGCTGCACGAGCGGGTGCGCCGGGAGTTCTGGGGCTACGCCGCCGACGAGCACCTCGACAACGAGGCCCTGATCGCCGAGGAGTACCGCGGCATCCGCCCCGCGCCGGGCTACCCGGCCTGCCCGGAGCACACCGAGAAGCGCACGATCTGGGAGCTGCTCGACGCCGAGGCCACCACCGGGATCCGGCTCACCGAGAGCATGGCCATGTGGCCCGGCGCCGCGGTCAGCGGCCTCTACCTCGCCCACCCGAAGGCGCGGTACTTCGTGCTCGGGCGGGTCGGCCGCGACCAGGTCGAGGACTACGCCCGCCGCAAGGGCTGGACGCTCGCCGAGGCCGAGCGCTGGCTGTCGCCGAACCTGGGGTACCGCACCGACGACGAATGAAGGAGAAGGACCCCCGAAAGGACCCTGTCCTCCTCACCGCTCGCAGGCTCGCGACGAGCCTCTGGACGGGGCCACACGCCCTCGCGGGCTCGGGGCGGGCCCCTGGATGGGGCCGGGCGGGGAGGCCGTTCCGGCATGTCACCGGGTGCGGTGACCGTCACGTCGGCGGGTGCCGCGGGCCCGGCCCGGGGACGGGCCGCGCAGTACCGTGGATCCAGTGGCGTACCCGAGGACCGGCGCAGTGAGCGGCAGCGCTCTGCAGGCGGTGCTGTTCGACATGGACGGCACCATCGTGGAGACCGAGCAGTACTGGGGTGAGGCGATGTTCGCCCTGGCCCGGCGGCTGGGTGGGGAGATGTCCGAGGCGGCCCGGGAGCGGACCGTCGGTACCAGCCTGCGGACGTCGCTGGGCATCCTCTACGCCGACCTGGGCATCACCGACCGCGAGGAGCAGTTCCCGGCCGACGCCCGCTGGGTGGAGGACCGGACCGCGGAGCTGCTCGCCGGTGAGATCCACTGGCGGCCCGGCGCCCGCGAGCTGCTCACCGAGGTCCGGCACGCCGCCGTGCCGACCGCGCTGGTGACCACCACGCCGCGCCGGCTGGCCGACATCGTGCTCGCCGCGATCGGCCGCGCCTTCCCCGACGTGCCCCCGTTCGACACCACCGTCTGCGGTGACGAGGTCGCCGTGCGCAAGCCGGACCCCGCGCCCTACCTGCAGGCCATGTCGGAGCTCGGCGTGGACGCGAGCGGCTGCGTGGTCGTGGAGGACTCGGTCGCCGGTGCCACCGCCGGTCTGGCCGCCGGTGCGATGGTGCTCGGGGTGCCGTCCCTCCAGCCGCTGCCGCCGGCGCCCGGCCTCGTGCTGCGCGACACCCTCGCCGGGGTGCGGCTGGCCGACCTGATCCAGGTGCTGGCCGCCCGCGACGCCGTCGACGCCCGCGCCTAACGGCCGAGCTCGACGTCCCGGCCGCGGGAGACGACGAGGCGTGGCCGCTGCAGGCCGGTGACGTCGGCGGTGAGGTCGCCGTCGGCCACGAGCAGGTCGGCGTCGTGCCCGGCCGCCAGCCGCCCGGTGCGACCGCCCAGCCCGCAGGCACGGGCCGCCCGGGCCGTCGCCGCGTTCAACGCCTCGGCCAGCGGCACCCCGCACCCGACGAGGTCGGCCACCGCGTGCGCCACCTGCCCGTGCCGCTTGTTCGGGCCGATCCCGGCATCGGTGCCGGCCAGCAGGGCCACGCCCGCCCGGTGCAGCCGTGCGACGTGCGCCAGGTGCTGCTCGACCGTGGCGCCGACCGCCGCCATCCGCGCCTGCACGTGCGGCGGGGGATCGACCCCCGGCCGGAAGCCGACGGTCGGGCAGACGTCGATGCGCCCGGCGGCGAGCGCGGCACCGAGTCCGGGCGGCAGGACGGGGCCGTCGGCGGTCAGGCAGCTGCAGTGCTCGATGCCGTCGACCCCCGCGGCGACGCTCTGCTCGACCGCGGCCAGGCCGTGCGCGTGCGCGGTCAGCGGGAGCCCGCGCCGGTGCGCCTCGTCGACCAGGGCGCGCAGCTCCTCGAGGGTGAACTGGCAGGCGGCGAGGTCGGTGCCGGGGGTCATGACGCCGCCGCTGGCCATGACCTTCACCACGCCGGCGCCCCGCTCGGCCCGCTCGCGCACCGCGCGGCGCAGCGCGTCGACACCGGCCGTCTCGCCACCCATCGACCAGCAGTGCCCGCCGGGTGAGGTGATCGGCGGCCCGGCGGCGACGACGGTCGGCCCGGCGCCGTCGTGCCGGGCGCGCTCCAGGACGGCCCAGTGGTGGTCGCCGAGGTCCCGGACGGCGGTGACGCCGGCGCGCAGCGTCTCCTGCCCGGCGGCGGAGATCACGGCGTCGAGCTGCGCCGCGTCCAGCTCGGGCACCTGCTCCAGGGCGCGGGGGCCGGCGTCCCCGCAGAGGTGCACGTGGCTGTCGACCAGCCCGGGCAGCAGCGTCGCGTCGGGGACGTCGGTGACCGCGCAGCCGTCGGGGGCCGGGGCGGTGCCGGGCTCGACGCCGACGACGGTGCGGCCCTCGACGAGCACCAGGGCCCCGCCGGGGAGGAGGCGCTCGCCGTCGAAGGCCCGGGGAGCCCGGTAACCGTGCATGGGGGATGCTCCCGCGGGGCGGCGCGGCCGGTCCAGTGCGGCGGCCGCGGATCAGGGGGAGCCGGCGTCCAGGTACGCCTTGTAGGTGCGCGCGGTCGGCCGCAGCCCGGCGGCCTCGTAGAAGGCGAAGGCGTCCGGGGCGTCGGCCGAGAGCTGCACCTTGTAGCAGCCGGCCGCCCGGCCGTGGGCGCGTGCGGCATCCAGCAGCGCGCGCCCCACCCCCGCCCGCCGGTACGCGCGGTCGACGACGACGTTCTCCACCAGCAGGTACGGCCGGCCGGCGCGGGCGGCGTTCGCGAGCACCGTGAGGTCCGCCGTACCGGCGACCGCCCCGCCGACCTCGGCGAGCAGCACCGAGCGGCCCGGCGTGGCCAGCGTCGCCGCCCAGGCCGCCCCGACCGCGGCGTCGACCTGCAGGTCGAGCTCCGGGTACAGCTGCCGGTACAGCCGCACCAGCGCCGGCAGGTCCCCAGCGCCCGCCGTCCGGACCACGACCGCCGGGGCCCGGCCCACGCCGCTCAGTCGCGCTCGACGACCGGCAGCGTCGGCCACCCGGCCGCAGCCGCGGCCGCCGCGGGGAAGGGCGGGGGCGTGCCGCCGAAAGAGGGGCACAGCGCCTGGTGGTTGCACCAGTCGCACAGCCGGGTGCGGTTGGGCCGGAAGTCCCCGGTCGCCACCGCGCGCTCGATCGCCGCCCAGATCGCCTGCAGCGTGCGCTCGAAGCGGACCAGCTCGGCCTCGTCGGGCGCGTAGGTCAGCGCGTCGCCGTTGCCGAGGTAGAGCAGCTTGAGCTGGCTGGCCACCACGCCGCGGGTGCGCCAGAGCACCAGCGCGTAGAACTTCATCTGGAACAGGGCCTTGCCCTCGAACGCCTCGCGCGGCACCGACCCGGTCTTGTAGTCGACCACCCGGAGCGCACCGTTGGGCGCCACGTCGAGCCGGTCGACGTAGCCACGCAGCAGCAGCCCGTCGGGCAGCGTCACCTCGACCAGCTCCTCGCGGCCGTGCGGCTCGATGCGCGACGGGTCCTCCAGGGAGAAGTAGGTCTCCACCAGCTTCCCGGCCGAGGCCAGCCACGCCTCCAGGGACGGACCCTCCGGCGCCGGGGCGTCGTCGGTCGCGGACGGGGACTCCGCGGTCGAGGCGTCGTGGGCCGCGCCGTCCTCGGCGAAGAGGGCGGCGACCTCCGGGTCGGCCCGCAGTTCCTCCCACGCCGGGGCGACCAGCTCCCGCGCCGCGTCGGCCGTGCGCTCGCGCGCCGGGAGGTCGTAGAGGCGCTCGAGCACCGCGTGCACCAGCGTGCCGCGGACCGCCGCCAGGCTCTTGCGCTCGGGCAGCCGGTCGATCGTGCGGAAGCGGTACAGCAGGGGACAGGTCTTGAAGTCCGCCGCCCGGCTCGGGGACAGCGAGGGGCGGCGCGGGGCCTGCCGCTCGACGGTCCCGGCGTCGTCGACGGGGGCGTCCGGGGAAGCGGCAGCCGCGTCCGCGGGCTGCCCGGTGACCATCGCCGTCGTCATGTCCACGAGGCTAGGCCCGGGCGCCGACAGTTCCGAGAGCGCGCGCCGGGCGCTCCCCGCCCCTCCGTACGCTGGCCGCCCGTGGACGAGCAGCAGCACACCGCCGAGACGACCGACGACCCGCCCGAGGCCCCGCGCGGGCAGCCGCTCCCCGGGGCCTTCGTCGCCGGCGACCGGGTGCAGCTCACCGACCCCAAGGGCCGGCTGCACACCGTCGTCCTCGAGCCGGGCAAGCTCTTCCACACCCACCGCGGCGCGATCGCGCACGACGACCTCATCGGCGCCCCCGAGGGCTCCGTCGTCCACTCCACGGCGAACACCGGCTACCTGGCGTTCCGGCCGCTGCTGGCCGACTTCGTGCTGTCCATGCCCCGTGGCGCACAGGTCATCTACCCCAAGGACGCCGCCCAGATCGTCGGCTTCGGCGACATCGGCCCCGGCATGCGGGTGCTCGAGGCCGGCGCCGGCTCCGGCGCGCTGAGCTGCTCGCTGCTGCGCGCGGTGGGGGAGCGCGGCAGCCTCACCAGCTACGAGCGGCGCGAGGACTTCGCCGACGTCGCCCGCGCCAACGTCGGCGCCTTCTTCGGCGAGGTGCCGGCCAACTGGTCGCTGCGGCTGGGCGACCTCGACCAGCACCCGGGCGGGGAGGCCGTGGACCGGGTCGTGCTGGACATGCTCGAGCCCTGGGCGGTGCTGCCCACCGTGGCCGCCGCGCTGCGCCCCGGCGGCGTGCTCGTCGGCTACGTGGCCACGACCACGCAGCTGTCCACCTACGTCGAGGCGCTGCGGGCGCAGGGCGTGTGGACCGAGCCGCACGCCTGGGAGACCCTGCTGCGGCCCTGGCACGCCGTCGGGCTCGCCGTCCGCCCCGAGCACCGGATGGTCGCGCACACCGCCTTCCTCGTCACCGCACGACGGCTGGCGGAGGGCGTCGTCGCGCCGCTGCGCCAGCGACGGGCGCAGAAGGGCTGACCGGCGGGGCGGGCGGGCCGAACGCAACACGACCGTCGCTCTCCCGGAACCGTTCGGCCAGCGAGCCCCGGGCACGCTGTCGCCGGGCGTGTATAGATTTGCGTCCTGGCTCTCCCGATGTGTCGGAGGTGCGCGATGGGCCCCGGTCTTGGCAATGGTCCCGACGAGTTCAGAGCGCGGCG
>DASQNB010000105.1:0-2595 GCA_035645175.1 Geodermatophilus sp. | reverse complement strand
CCCGGCGCCGGGTGGCTGCCGGCGTCCTCGTCCGCGGCACGGACGCCGTCCCCGTGGGCCGTTCAGGGGTGAGACGCATCGGGCACCCCCGTCCCGCGGCGAGCCGGACGCCGGTGCCCTCGGTCGCCGGGGAGGATGAGCAGGTGGTCCGACGGCGCTGGACGACAGGGCTCCCGTCCCGGAGCCGCGCCGCCGAGCTCGCGCTGGTGGTGCGCCGGCGAGGCCGTTCCGCCGCCTTCCGCGCGGCCCGGATGACCGGGGCGGCCGTCGCCGCGTTCCTGGTGGCCCAGCTCGTGGGGTTGCACACCCCGCCACCGCTCATCGCCGCACTGACCGCACTGCTGGTGGTCCAGGCGACCCTGACCAGCACCCTGCTCAACGGGCTCCAACGGGTGGCCAGCGTCGTGTCCGGCGTGGGCCTGGCGGTGCTGTTCGCCGCCGTGGTCGGGTTGAGCTGGTGGAGCCTCGCGGCGCTCGTCGCAGCGTCCATCGTGGTCGGCCAGCTGCTCCGGCTGGGACCGCACCTGGTGGAGGTCCCGATCAGCGCCATGCTCGTGCTCGGCGTGGGCGCCTCGGGAGCGGAGTCCGTCGGGGGCGGCCGGGTCGTGGAGACGCTCATCGGCGCCGCCGTCGGCATGCTCGTCAACGTGGTCTTCCCCCCGGCGGTGCAGAGCCGGTACGCGGCACGGTCGGTCCACGACTTCGCCGCCGAGATCGCCGGCCTCCTGCACGACGCCGCGACCGCTCTGCGCTCCGAGCCGGTGACCGTGGAGCAGTCCACCCGGTGGCTGGGGGACGCCCGGCGCCTGAACCGGCACGTGCCCCGGGTGGACCGGGCGCTGACCCATGCCGAGGAGAGCCGGCGGCTGAACGTGCGGGCGCTGCGGGTGCCACCGGTGGCGGCCCGTCTGCGGACCGGGCTGGACGCGCTGGAGTACACCTCGGTGTCGCTGCGGACGCTGTTCCGCGTCATCGACGACGCCACCCGCGAACGCACCGGCGCCGATGAGGTCGGCGGGTACGCCGACCTCATCCGGCGGACGACCGCGAGCCTCCTGGAGCGCATGGGCACGGTCGTTCACGAGTTCGACCGCCTGCTCACCGCCGGGACACGGGAGGAGGAAGAAGTCGCCCGGGAACGACTCGCGGGGGCGCTCACCGCGCTCCGCAGCGGCCGCACGCTGGTGCAGGACCTGCTGATCAGTGACCCGCGGAGCCGCAGCGGCCTCTGGGAGCTCAACTCGACGCTGCTGGCCACAGCCGACCGGATGCTCGACGAGCTCGACGCGGTCGGCTGGGCGCCCACGGCGCAGGCGACCTCGTCCCCCACCGGACGCGCGACGCTGACCGCGGCCCAGCGGGCGGGCCTCGCCCGCCGGTCGCCGGCCCGGCAGGGCAGCAGCACCCCCGCCGCACCCCCGGCGCGCGGGCGGGAGAGGGGCTGACTGAGCACACCGGCCGGTCGTCCCTCTCCGGGAGCACGGCGCTGTGACCGCCCCCGAGCCCGGGCAGCGGTCACCGCGTCGCGATCGGCGGGGGTGCGGCGGTCAGGAGTAGGCGGCGCGGAACCGGCGGAGCGCCTCGGCGGGGTCGCCCGACGCCCAGCCCTCGAGGGCGACGACGCCGCTGTAGCCCAGCCGGTTCAGCGCCGCGGCGACCGCCGGGTGGTGGATCTCCCCCGTGCCCGGCTCGCACCGGCCGGGGACGTCGGCCACCTGGATCTCGCCGACCAGCGGCAGCGCCCGCTCCACCAGCTGCACCAGGTTCCCCTCCCCGATCTGGGCGTGGTAGAGATCGAGGTTGAGCCGCAGGTGCGGGCTGCCCACCGCCTCGACCAGCGCGATGGTGTCCGCCGCCCGGGCGAACGGCGTGCCGGGGTGGTCGACGGCGGTGTTGAGGTTCTCCAGCGTGAAGACCCGCCCGGCCCGCTCCCCCAGCGCGGCCAGCCGCTCCAGGGTGCGCGCGGCGGTGAGCCACATCGCCGGGGTCACGACCTCGCTCGGGACGACGGGCAGCCCCCGGCCGTCCAGCCCGGTCCCGTGCACGTTGAGCCGCGGGCAGTCGAGCCGCTCGGCCACCTCGAGCGACTCCTCGGCGGTGCGCAGCAGCTCCTCCGCGCCGGCCTCGTCGGCCAGCGTGCCGGTGACGTAGCCGGTCATGGACGAGAACGTCGCGCCGGTCTGCGTGAGCTCGTCGACGTCCTTCGCCGTCCAGTCCCAGATCTCCACCTCGAACCCGGCGTCCGCGATCCGCCGCACGCGCTCGGCGAACGGCAGGTCGAGGAAGAGCATCTCCGCCGAGGCGGCCAATCGAAGGACCCCGCCCTCCCCACCCCTCGCAAGCTCGGGGCGGTGCCCTGGACGGGGCCGGGTCACTTCTCCACCTCGTCGACCCGCACCGGGCCGCCGGCGCGCACCGACTCCGCCGCGGCCAGCGCGATGGCCAAGGCGGCCCGGGCGTCCTCGCCGGTCACCGGGGCCGGGGTGCCGGTGCGCACGGCGTCGACGAACGCGGTGAGCTCCGCGGTGTAGGCCTCGGCGAAGAGCTCCTGGTCGCCGCGGACGGTCTCGACCAGCCGCCCGGCCGGCCCGGAGA
>DASQNB010000104.1:0-4618 GCA_035645175.1 Geodermatophilus sp. | reverse complement strand
GTCGTCCCGGAGGCGCTGCGGCCGCCGTCGATGCGCTGAGACCTGGTGTGCTGGGACCTGGTGTGCTGGGCCTCAGGAGGGGTCGGCGCGGCAGGCGTACAGGAACGCCGGCGGCACGTTCCACGGCGTGATCGTCTGTCGGACCGACGGGAAGCGGCGGCGCAGCTCGCGCAGGATCAGCGGCGAGTACTGGATCACCAGCAGCACGCCCCCGGGCGCCAGCGCGACCGGCAGCAGGTCCAGCACCCGGCGGCGCAGCCCCGCCTCGAACGAGGTGTAGGGCAGCGCGGAGACCAGCACGTCGGCCCGCTTGCCGCCCAGGTGCACGTCGAGGTTCTCCGCCGAGTCGCAGACCACCTGCAGCCGGGGGTCGTCGTAGCGCTCCTCGAGCAGCTTGGCCAGGTCCGGGTCGATCTCCAGCGCCACCAGCCGGGCGTTCGGGCGGAGCCGGGCGAGGACCTCGCCGGTCTGCACCCCGGTGCCCGCGCCCAGCTCGACGACCAGGTCGGCGCGGGAGAGGTCGGCCAGGTCCAGCATGTCCCGCACCGCCCAGCGCGAGGTGGGCAGGATCGCCCCCACCTGCCGCGGGTTGGCCAGGAACGCGCGCAGGAAGCGGAACCGGTCGGTCAGGGTCTCTCGCATGCCGTCCTCTCGGGCCGCCCGGGACGGCGGCGGTCCTGTCGACCCTGGCACGCCCACGGCCGGTCAGCGACCGCAACGGGCAGCGCCGGCACGCTCAGATGTGCGGCTTGGGCAGGTAGGACAGCCGGGCCCGGCGGCGCATGATGACCTTGCGCGTGCCGTCGGCGTGCAGCTGCAGCCGGGCCAGCTCCCAGCCGCCGGTGTCCGCCTGCAGGCTCAGCATGGTCGCCGCCGCGGACCGGGACGTACCCGGCGGGATCCGCAGCGGCGCGAACTCGTATTCCCCGGCGACCGCCTCCATCCGCCCGATTGTGCACGCCGGAGGCCCGCCGGTCACGTGCTCCTCCCCGCCGGCGCCCGCCGGCGCCAGTCGGCGCCCGTGCCCGGTGAGGCCCCCCGACCCCCCGGCGGCGTCCCGGGCGGCAGGATGGGGCCCACCCCGACACCCCGACGACACGGAGGACGACGTGACCGCTCCCGGCAACGACGTGCCCGACGCCGACCGCGCCGAGCAGGAGGCCCCGCTCGACCCACCGGCCGTCGTCCTCGCCGGTGACGCCGCCCCGCCCGCGGAGGACGTCCCCGAGGCCGACGCGCTGGAGCAGCAGCTGGCCGCCCGGCCCGGTGAGGCCGGCAGCCCGCCGCGGTCGGTGGCTGACCGGGAGGCCGACGCCGCCGACGTACTGGAGCAGGAGACCGTCGTCCCCCTCGACGAGGACGACGTCCCGCTGTAGCCCCACGGAGCCGTCCGGAGGTCCGGGCGTGCCAGCGCGGGCCGGGACCCGACGGCAGCGGGCCCCCGCCTCCTCGGACGAGGAGGCGGGGGCCCGGGTGCGGTGTAGGGCCGCTCAGTCGGCCAGCAGCGCCGCCACGCCGGCCACCCGCGTCAGCCGCTGGGTCGCCGTGGAGGCCTCCACCGGCACCGGCTCGAGGCCCACGAACGGGACCTCCTGCTGGCACACGGCGCCCGGCGCGGGCAGCAGGCCGTCGATCAGGTAGGTCTCGGTGGCGCCGTCGATGCACGCGGATTTGCCGCCGTAGGCGGTGTGGCCGTCACCCTCCATCGTCAGCAGCCGCGCGTTGCCCAGGTCCTCGACCAGGCGCACCGCCCCGGAGTAGGGCGTGGCCGGGTCGTAGGTGGTGCCGATGACCAGCGGGGTCGCCGAGGACTCCGGGACCTCGAACGGCCCGGCGAAGGCGTCCTCGTCGTGCGCCGGCCACAGCGCGTAGTTGAGCTCGGCGTAGCCGCTGTTGGACCAGAAGTGCGGGAAGGACGCCCAGGACTCCGCGCCGCGGTCCAGGTAGACCTCCAGGTCGCCCTGCGGGTAGCGCTGCTCGGAGGCGCCGATGGTGAAGTACCGGTCGGCGAAGGCGCTGTCGGCGTAGACGGCCTGGTCGAGCAGCTCACGGACCGTCGAGCCGTCCCCGGCCGCGGTCTTGGCCAGGATGTCACCCAGCAGGCCCCACAGCGGCTTGGCGTAGAGCAGGCGCAGGGTCAGGGCCCGGATGTCGTCGGCGGTCACCGGGCGCGGGTCGGGGGTGTAGCCGTCGGCCGGGATCGGCTGCGCCTCCGCGGCGGCGAGCAGCTGGTCGTAGGCCAGGTACGGGTCGGTGCCGCCGAAGCCCGAGCAGGCCGCCTGGTCGACGGCGCACGCCTCGGTGAAGCGGGCGAGCGCCTGCTCGAAGCCGGCGGTCTGCGTGGCGATGCCGCTGAGCGGGTCGTTGATGTACTCGTCGGCGTCGACCGGGCCGTCGAGGACCATCGCCCGGTGGTTGTCGGGGAAGAGGCTGGCGTACGTGGCCCCCAGGAAGGTGCCGTACGAGAAGCCCAGGTAGCTGAGCTTCTCGTCGCCCACGGCCGCGCGCAGGACGTCCATGTCCCGGGCGACGTTGGCGGTCGAGACGTGCTCGAGGATCTCCCCGTTGTTCGCCAGGCAGGCGTCGACGTAGCCCTGCACCTTGGCGACGTAGGCCTCGACGTCGATGTCCAGCGGGGTGGGCACCGGCACCGAGTAGATGCCCTGGGTCTCCTGGTCGACCTGGCAGTCGATGGCCGGGGTGCTCTGCCCGACCCCCCGCGGGTCGAAGCCGACGATGTCGAACCGCTCGTTCAGCGTGCTGAACAGCCCGGCGCCGGCGGCCTGCAGGTACTCGACCGCGGGACCGCCCGGACCCCCGAAGTTGAAGAACAGCGAGCCGATCTTGTTGGCCTGGTCGGTGGCCGGCACGCGGGCGACGGCGATCTGCACCCGGGAGCCGTCCGGCTCGTCGTAGTCCATCGGGAGGTCCGCGATCGCGCACTCCACTCCCGCCGCGGTGGCCTCCGCCGTCGTCCCGCACCCCGCCCAGGCCAGCGGCGCGGCCGGCACCGCGGGTGGCTCGGCGGCCGGGCTCTGCGCTGTCGCGACCGGCGTCCCGGCCCCGAGGACCAGGACGGTGAGTGTGCTGATGGTGGCGGCACGACGGTGTGCGTTCACGGCGGCTCCCAGGTCAAGGGGGCGCGCCGACGGGCGCCCGGGTCCGGCCATGCAACACCAGCGGCTGCGAACGGGACAAGTCCGGCGGACGGGAACCGTCCGTAACTACCTGGCGCGTCGGCATGGCTCTCCGGACCGCTTCCGTCACCCCTCCGGTCAGGTTAGGCTCGCCTAACTCACCGATGCCGACCTCGAAGGAGCCCCGTGACGACGAGCCCCGCTGCGCCCACGCTGCGGGCCGACCCGGCCGAGCGCGCCCGCACCGTCGGCAGCCGCGCGTCGGCCGCGCTGTGCGTGCGCGGGCTGGACGCCGGGGTCCCGCTGGCCCACGCGACCACCGCCACGGGCACGACCTACGTGCTGGTGCCCACCGGCGGGGAGGTCGAGGCCGCGCTCGCCGGCCGCGAGGACCTCACCGCCGTCCTCATGGTGAGCGACCGGGCTCCGGTGCCGCTGCGCGACCCGCTGCGCGCCCAGCTGTGGCTGTCGGGCTGGCTGGCCCCGGTGCACCCGGCCGTCCGGCGCGCGGCGGCGCTGGAGTTCGCCGAGACCCGTCCGGTGGGGCCGCTGCTCGACGTCGGCCGGGGCGCCACCCTGCTGCGCCTGGACCTGGCCGAGGTGGTGCTGCGGGAGGGGGAGCGCTGCACGGAGGTCGGCCCGCAGGCCTACGCCGACGCCCGGCCCGACCCGCTGGCCGCCGTCGAGGCGCGGATGCTGCAGCACCTCGACCGCGACCACCCCGAGGTGCTCGACCTGCTGGGCAGCCGCACCCCGGCCGGTGAGCTCGGCCCGGGGGACGTCGTCCGCCCCCTGGGGCTGGACCGCTTCGGCTACCGGCTGCGCATCGAGCGCCCGGCCGGCCGGCGCGACCTGCGCGTGCCGTTCCCGCGGCCGCTGACCTGCCCCGGCCAGCTGCACGCCGCCACCCGCCAGCTGCTCTGCGCCGCCCGGGGCTGACAGGACCGGGTCGGCCCCGTCCCGGGTCCCGCCCTGAGCTGGCGAAGGGTGGGGAGGACGGGGTCCTTCTACTCGGCCAGCAGCTGCGCCAGCCGGGTCCGCCGCGGCCGGACGTCGACCTCGCGTACCGCGCGCGCCAGCGCCGCACCCGAGGCGTGCACGATCGACAGGTGCCGCTGGGCGCGGGTGAGCGCGGTGTAGACCAGCGGGCGCGACAGCATCCCCCCGGCCTCCGGCGGCAGGACGACGACCACGCCGGGCCACTCCGAGCCCTGGGCGCGGTGCACGGTGATCGCCCAGCCGTGCCGCAGGTCGCTCATCGCCGACCCGCTGACCGTCACCGGCCCGGAGGCGAAGGCGACGTCGAGGGTGCCGTCGCCGGTGCCGGTGACCACGCCGACCTCGCCGTTGGCGAAGCCGGTCGGCTCGAGGTCCAGGTGGTTGGCGGTGGCCACCACCCGGTCGCCGACGTCGAAGCCCCACACCGTGCCCTCGCCCGGGTTGAGCTGGGCCTTGAGCGCCTTGTTCAGCTCGATCGTCCC
>DASQNB010000103.1:0-1787 GCA_035645175.1 Geodermatophilus sp. | reverse complement strand
GCTGCTGGCCTGGCTGATCGCCGCCCTGCTGCACTTCGCCATCGGGTCGATCTCGGTGGCGGCGATCGCGGCGGCCGGCATCCTCGCGCCGGTGCTCGGCACGCTGGACGTCGCTCCCGTCGTGGTCGGCCTGGCCATCGGTGCCGGCGCGCTGTTCGCGCTGCAGGTGAACAGCAACTTCTTCTGGATGTTCCAGAGCCTGCTCGGGATCTCCACCACGGGCGCGCTCAAGGCACTGACCTTCGTGACCGCACTGGCCTCGGTCGTGGCGCTGCCGATCATCATGGTCCTCGGCTTCGTCGTCCCGGCCTGACGTGCCGGAGCCGGCCGTGGAGAGGGCGCAGCTGGAGGACGCCGTCGTCGAAGCCGTCCAGGCGCTGGCCGCCCACGGCGCCTGGCCCGGCATCCGCCCCACCACCCAGGAAGAGCAGGTCGGCACCACATGACGCACAGCACCACCGCGCCCACCCCGCTGCTCGACGGGCTGCGGGTCCTCGACCTCTCCACGATGATCGCCGCGCCCACCACCGCGACGATCCTCGGTGACTACGGCGCCGACGTGGTCAAGGTGGAGATGCCCGGCACCGGGGACTTCGTCCGCCGCTTCGGCCGGCAGAAGGACGGCCAGGGCCTCTACTGGAAGGCGCTGTCGCGCGGGAAGCGCTCGGTGGCGCTGGACCTGCGCCGTCCCGAGGGCCGCGACCTCGTGCTGCGGTGGGTCGAGCGGTTCGACGTGCTGATCGAGAACTTCCGCCCGGGCACCCTGGAGCGCTGGGGTCTGGCCCCCACCGACCTGCGCGCGGCCAACCCGCGGCTGGTGGTGCTGCGGGTGACGGCGTACGGCCAGGACGGCCCCTACCGCGACCGGCCCGGCTTCGGCACCCTCGCCGAGGCCCTGGCCGGGCTCGCCTCGGTGTCGGGCTTCGAGGACCGGCCGCCGCTGCTGCCGGCCTACCCGCTGGCCGACATCATGGCCGGCAACCTGGGCGCGACCGCCGTCCTCGCCGCCCTGATGCGGCGCAACGCCACGGGCACCGGCGACACCATCGACCTGGCCATCTACGAGGCCGCGCTGAAGCTGGTCGAGATCAACGTGCTGGAGTACCAGCAGACCGGCTCCGAGCACGGCCGCACCGGCAACCGGTACGGCCCGGCCGCGCCGCGCGGCAGCTACCAGTGCCGCGACGGGCTGTGGATCGCGCTGTCGGGCAGCACCCAGCCGATGGCCCAGCACGTGCTGCGCACCATCGGCGGCGAGCAGCTGGTCGAGGACCCGCGCTTCCGCACCAACGCCGACCGGGTGCGCCACGTGCAGGAGCTCGACGACCTCATCGCCGGGTGGTGCCGCACCCGCGACCGGGACGACGCCATCGCCGAGCTCACCACCGGCGGCTGCGCGGTAGGGCCGCTGGAGAGCGTGGCCACGATGCTGGACAACCCGCAGGTCCGGCACCGGGGGTCGATCGTCACCGTCGAGGACGACGACCTCGGGCCGCTGGCCATGACCAACGTCTACCCCGCGTTCCAGGACGGCGGCACCGCGGTCGGCCGCCCCGGCCCGACCCACGTCGGGGCCGACACCGACGACGTCCTCGCCGCCGACCTGGGCCTCGGGCCGGAGGAGCTGGCGGCCCTGCGCGAGGCCGGCGTCACGACCGGACCGCCGACCGTCCCGCCCGCCCACGAGAAGGACGCGGTGTGACCTCCGGCCGGGAGGCGGCACTGCGCCGCCGCACGCAGCTGTTCGTGCCGGCCGACGAGCCGGCGTTCCTGCCGCGGCTGACGGC
>DASQNB010000102.1:0-5289 GCA_035645175.1 Geodermatophilus sp. | reverse complement strand
CGCACCGCCCCGACCGGCCACGTGCAACGGCCAGGTGTTGCCCGGTTGTTACGCACGGCCCCTCTGCAGGGTCCCGCCGCGAGCCTGCGAGCGATGGGGGGCAGAGGGGTCCTTCATCAGAGCGGGACGCCGGACGAGGTGCGCTCCGGCTCGCCGGCACGCGAGGTCGGCACGCGGCGCAGCGGCCACCGGCGCGGGCCCGGCGTCAGCGCCGTCGAGACGACGACGAGCAGCAGCTCGGTGAGCAGTGCGAGGGCGACCACGAGGACGGCGCCGGCGAGGATCTCGCCGTAGTCCTGCTGGCCGAAGCCGAGGTTGATGATCCGCCCGAGGCCTCCCCCGCCGACGAGCGCGGCCAGGGTGGCGGTCGCGACGACCTGCACCGCCGCCGTCCGCACACCGGTCATGAGCAGCGGGAGGGCGAGCGGGAACTCGACCCGGGTGAGCAGCTGGCCGCGGCTCATCCCCATCGCCCGGGCCGCCTCGCGCACGTCCCGGTCCACCTCGCGGAACCCGACGTAGGTGTTGGTGAGCATCGGCGGGACGGCGAAGGCGGCCAGCGCCAGGACGGTGCCGGTCTCGCTGAACCCGAGCGGGGTCACCGCCAGCACGGTGAGCAGGGCGAGGGTCGGCACGGCCCGGCTGACGTTGGAGAGGACGACGACCGCACCGGCGCCGCGGCCGCTGCGGCCCAACAGCACCCCGGCGGGGACGGCGAGGACCGCGGCGAGCAGCACGGCCAGGACGGAGATCCGCAGGTGCTGCACCAGCAGGTCGAGGATGCCGCCGGCCCGGGTCCAGTTGAACGGGTCGTTGAGGTAGACGAAGGCCTCGCCGAACGCGCTCACGCATCCTCCTCGCTGGCGCTCGTCGTCCGCGCTCGCGGCGCTGCCCTGCCCGTGCGTGAGCTCGCGAGCTCGCTCACGTGGCCACCCTCGTCCAGGGGGTGAGCAGCCGCTCCAGCCCGGCCAGCAGCACGTCGGCGACCAGGGCGAGCAGCACGCAGCCGACGGCGCCGGTCACGATCTCGGCCCGGTAGAAGTTCGAGTTGAAGCCGCCGACGATCAGCTGCCCCAGCCCGCCGTTGCCGGTGATGACCCCGACGGTGACCAGGGCGACCGTCGAGACCGTGGCGATCCGCAGGCCGGCCATGAACGCCGGCAGGGCCAGCGGGAGGTCGACCCGGAGGAACAGCCGCGCGGAGCCGTAGCCCATGCCGCGGGCCGCCTCGCGGACGTCGGCCGGAACGCCCTGGAGCCCGGTGAGGAAGTTCCGCACCAGGATGACCAGCGTGTACAGCGTCAGCCCGACGAGGACCGTCGTCGGCGAGAGCCTTCCGGTGAACGGGGCGAGGAAGGCGAACATCGCCAGCGACGGGATCGTGTAGACGATCGAGCTCAGGCCCAGCACCGGGCCGGCCAGCAGCCGGGTGCGCCGGGCGAGCAGCGCCAGCGGCAGCGCGATGAGCGTGCCGAGCAGCACCGCACCGACGGTCAGTCGGACGTGCTGACCGAGGTAGCCCACAATGGTGTCCCAGTTGTCGGTCACGTACGACGGGTCGAACCAGGGGTTCGGCGCCGCGTCCGCCGCGAGCACCCCGGCTGCCGGGTCGCTCGCCGTGCTCAGCGCACCCAGGGAGGCCACGCCGTGGACGCTACTGCCGCGTCCTCACCGCCGCGCACACCGGACCGGACCGCCGGCGAGGCCCCGGAGATCCGCCTGGAGGGGGTCAGCAAGGTCTACCCCGACGGCACCGTGGGCGTGGCCGAGCTCGACCTCACCTTCGCCGCCGGCGAGCTGTCGGTGCTGGTCGGGCCGTCGGGCTGCGGCAAGACGACGACGATGAAGATGGTCAACCGCATCATCGAGCCGACCACCGGCCGCATCCTGCTCGGCGGCGAGGACGTCACCCGGGTCGACGCCGACCGGCTGCGCCGGCGCATCGGCTACGTCATCCAGAGCGTCGGGCTCTTCCCCCACCAGACGGTGCGGGCCAACGTCGCCACCGTGCCCCGGCTGCTGGGCTGGGACCGCCGGGAGACCCGCGCCCGGGTCGAGGAGCTGCTCGAACTGGTGGGCCTGGACCCCGCCGTCCACGGCGACCGCTATCCCGCCCAGCTCTCCGGCGGGCAGCGGCAGCGGGCCGGCGTGGCCCGGGCGCTGGCCGCCGACCCGGGCGTGCTGCTGATGGACGAGCCGTTCTCCGCCGTCGACCCGGTGGTGCGCGAGCGTCTGCAGTCGGAGTTCCTGCGGCTGCAGGAGACGGTGCGCAAGACGATCGTCTTCGTCACGCACGACATCGAGGAGGCGGTGCGGCTCGGTGACCGCATCGCAGTCATGAGCAGCGGCGGGCACGTCGAGCAGTTCGCCCCGCCCACCGAGCTGCTGGGCCGGCCGGCGAACGAGACGGTGGCCGACTTCGTCGGTGCCGACCGCGGGCTCAAGCGGCTGGCCGTGACGCCGATCGAGCCCGCCGACCTCGAGCACCCGCCGGTGGTGCGCCCGGGCGACGGGCTGGCCGAGGCCGGGGCGGTGCTGGACCGCGCCGGCGCCGGCTGGGCGGTGGTGCTGGACGAGCGCGGCCGCCCGGTCGGGTGGCTGCCCGCCGACCGCGCCGCGGGTGCCGGGACGGTCGCCTCGGCGGTGGTCCGCAGCGACGGTGCCGTGCCGGTGCAGGGGTCGCTGCGGACGGCGCTGGCCACGATCCTGCAGTCCGACGCCGGGTGGGTGCCGGTGCTCGACGGCGACCGCTACCTCGGCGTCCTCACCCCCACCGCCCTGCACGCCGCGCTGCGCCGCTCCGTCAGGGACTCCTGAGCCGAGGGCCGTCAGGCCCTGACGCCTCCCGGGGGCCGCTCGTCGTCGGCGGACGGCGGGACGCGGCAGACCGACTCCAGCCACAGTGCGGCCGCGACCAGGGCTGCGGAGCAGACCACCCCGACGACGCCGGTGACGGTGTCCGCACCGGCGGCCTGCAGCCGCGACACCGCCGGCGCCGCGTAGAGCAGCAGCCCCGCCCAGACGCCGACGAAGGCCGCCCCGACGTAGGCGCTGGCCTGGGCCAGGACGGCGAGCCGGGCGACCAGCATCGGCTCGACCGGCCGGACCGGCGCGGTGCCGCGCTCGGCCGGCGGACGGCGGTCCCGCTGGGCGGCCAGCCGGGCGCGCAGCGTGCGGGCGCCGAGGAACTCCGCGACGGCCAGGATGCCGAGCGGCACCGCCAGCCACCAGCGCAGCGCGGGCAGCGAGCCGTACGTCGCCCGGACGACCAGCCAGGCCGCGACGGCCAGTCCCACGGCGAGCACGACGAGGTCGCGCCGGTTCACGGGTCTCAATGGAGGTGCTCCCAGCGGACGACGGCCGCGACGTCCTCGGGCGGCAGCGCGGCCAGCAGGTCGCTCACCCGACCGCGGCCGGGCAGCACCGCGGTCGGGTCGAGGCTCGCCCACGGCACGAGGACGAAGGCCCGCTCGTGCGCGCGCGGGTGCGGCAGGGTGAGCGCGGGGCCGTCGGAGCGGACCGGCTGGCCGTCGTCCGCGGTGACCGTGACGACGTCGACGTCCAGGGCGCGCGGCCCCCACCGCACGTCGCGGGTGCGCCCGGCGGCCTGCTCCAGTTCGCGCGCGCGGGCCAGCCAGCCGGCAGCGTCCCGGTCGCCGCGGACGACGACGACCGCGTTGAGGTAGGGCGGCTGCTCGACCGGGCCCCACGGCGGCGTCTCGTAGAGCGTCGAGCGGGCCACGAGCACACCGTCGTCCCTGAGCGCGGCGACGGCGGCCCGCAGCGCGGCGGCCCGGTCCCCCAGGTTGGCGCCCAGCGACAGGACCGCGCGACTCATGAACGCTCCCGCCGGATGGACACCGTCACGTCGTCGAAGGGGACGCCCAGGTCGGCCTCGGGCTTGTGCACGGTGATCTCCACCGCGTCGACCAGCGGGTCGTCCAGGCAGACGTCGGCCAACCGCTGGGCGAGGGTCTCCAGCAGGGCGACCGACTCCCCGGTCAGCACGCTGTGCAGTGCACGGGCCAGCTCGGCGTAGTTGACCGTGCGCTCGAGGTCGTCGCCGGCGGCGGCCGGTGCGGTGTCCAGCTCGAGGACGGCATCGACGCGGAAGGTCTGCCCCAGCCGGCGCTCGGCCTCGTACACGCCGTGGAAGGCGTGCGCGGTCAGGCCACGGACGGCGATGCGGTCGGCGTGTGCCTCAGCCACGACGGTCCCCCTGGTAGCGGGCCGCTCGGACGGCAGCGACGGTGCGGACGGCGTCGGCCGAGGCTGCGGCGTCGTGCACCCGCACCCCCCAGGCGCCGGCCTCCGCGGCCAGCACGGTGGTGGCCAGGCTGGCGGCGTCGCGCTGCTCGGCCGGGCGCAGGGTGCCGTCGGGGGCGGCCAGCAGGCGGCCGAGGAAGGACTTGCGGGAGGCGCCGACGAGCACCGGCAGGCCGAGGCCGACGATCCGGTCGAGGCCGGCGAGCAGCCGCCAGTTGTGCTCGGCCCGCTTGGCGAAGCCCAGGCCGGGGTCGAGGACCAGCTGCTCGGGTGCGACGCCCGCGGCGACGACGTCCTCCACGCGGGCCACCAGTTCGGCGCAGACCTCGGTGACCACGTCGCCGTACTGCGCGGCGGCGTACATCTCGCGGCTGTGCCCGCGCCAGTGCATGAGCACCCAGGGGACGCCGGCCCCGGCGACCAGCTCGGCCATGTTCCCGTCGGCCAGGCCGCCGCTCACGTCGTTGACCAGCACCGCGCCGGCCTCGAGCGCGGCCTCGGCGACCTCGGCCCTGGTGGTGTCGACGCTGGTGCGCACCCCGGCGGCGGCCAGCTCGCGGACGACCGGCACGACCCGGCGGCACTCCTCCGCGGCGTCCACCCGGTCGGCGCCGGGGCGGGTGGACTCCCCACCGACGTCGACGTAGTCGGCACCGGCCGCGTGCATCGCCAGGCCGTGTGCGATGGCCGAGCCGGTGTCGGCGAAGCAGCCGCCGTCGGAGAACGAGTCGGGCGTGACGTTGAGGACCCCCATGACCACGCAGTGGTCGGGGCGCGGGAGGGCGGGGACGCTCACCGGCCCAGCACGAGGCTCATCGCCTCGCTGCGGGTCGCCGGGTTCTCCCGGAAGATGCCGCGCACGGCCGAGGTGACCGTGGACGAGCCGGGCTTGCGGATGCCGCGCATGGCCATGCACAGGTGCTCGGCCTCGATGACGACCAGCACGCCGCGCGGCTTGAGGACGTCGGCCAGCGCGTCGGCGATCTGGCTGGTCATCCGCTCCTGCACCTGTGGGCGCCGGGC
>DASQNB010000101.1:0-4074 GCA_035645175.1 Geodermatophilus sp. | reverse complement strand
GACCATCTGCTACCAATCTTGGCCAACAGGAAATCGCAGGTCAGCTTCGACATCCATCGAGAGTCGCGGATAGCCCATCACGCGGAGGGAGTTCGCGATGTACTACGACATCTGATCCCGGCGGTCCGCCCGCGGCCCCCGTCCTCTGCGTGAGGCGGGGGCCGCGGTGCGTCAGGGGCGCGACGGCGGCTTGGCTGCCGGAAGACGGCCCACGTACCGTGCAGGTCGATGTGTCAATCCCCGGGGACGAGTTCCGGACCGGCCGGAGTCGTCCAGGCCGCCTCGTCGTCGTGGGTCCAGCAACGAGAAGGCGAGACTCCATGACCCCCGACGGCAACCGCACCAGTGTGGCCGTGATCGGCGCCGGCCCCGCTGGGCTGACCGCGGCCTACGAGTTGGTCCGTCGCCAGGTACCGGTCACCGTCCTGGAGGGTGACTCGATGGTGGGCGGCATCAGCCGCACCGCCGAGCGGGAGGGCTGGCGCTTCGACATCGGCGGCCACCGCTTCTTCACCAAGGTCCCCGAGGTCGAGGCGCTCTGGCACGAGATCCTCCCCGACGAGGACTTCCTGCTCCGCCCGCGGATGAGCCGCATCTTCTACGACGGCAAGCTCTACGACTACCCGCTCAAGGCAGGCAACGCCCTGGGCAACCTCGGGCCGGTCGAGGCCGTGCGGTGCGTGGCGTCCTACCTGTGGGCCCGGGTCCGGCCGCCGAAGAACCAGGACACCCTCGAGGGCTGGATCGTCGCCCGGTTCGGCAAGCGCCTCTACGAGCACTTCTTCAAGACCTACAACGAGAAGCTCTGGGGCGTCCCGGTCGACCAGCTGCCGGCCGACTTCGCCGCCCAGCGGATCAAGAACCTGTCGCTGACCGGCGCGGTGATCAACGCACTGACCCCCAAGCGGAACCAGAAGGACATCACCTCCCTCATCGAGGAGTTCCAGTACCCCAAGTACGGCCCGGGGATGATGTGGGAGGCCGCCGCCCGGCAGGTGCAGGAGCGCGGCGGGACCGTGGTCATGGAGGAGAAGGTCCGCACCGTGCACTGGGAGCCCGGTCGCGGCGTGACCGGCCTCACCACGGTGGTCACCGGCGGCTACGGCTCCGGCGCGGGCGCGCCCGAGGCCAGCCGCACCGACGTCGGGACCGAGAAGCACTACGAGGCCGAGCAGGTGATCAGCTCGATGCCGTTCTCCTCGCTGGTGCAGGCCCTCGACCCCAAGCCCCCGGCGGAGGTGCTGGCGGCGGCCGACGGGCTGAAGTACCGCGACTTCCTCACCGTCGCGCTCGTGCTGCCGGTCGAGGCCGGCTTCCCCGACAACTGGATCTACATCCACTCCCCCGACGTGCAGGTCGGCCGCATCCAGAACTTCGGCTCCTGGTCGCCGTACCTGGTCAAGGACGGGCGCACCTGCCTGGGCCTGGAGTTCTTCGTCAACGTCGGTGACGACACCTGGAACCGGTCCGACGAGGACCTCATCGCCCAGGGTGCCCGCGAGCTCGAGCAGCTCGGGCTGGCGAAGGCCGCCGACGTCGAGCGCGGCTTCGTCGTCCGGATGCCGAAGGCCTACCCGTTCTACGACGCCGGGTACAAGGACAACGTCGAGGTCATCCGGCGCTGGATGGAGGCGAACACGCCGAACCTGCACCCGGTCGGGCGCAACGGCATGTTCCGCTACAACAACCAGGACCACTCGATGATGACGGCGATGCTGACCGTGCAGAACATCGTCGACGGCGCCGAGCACGACATCTGGGACGTCAACGTGGAGGAGGACTACCACGAGGAGGTCTCCGCGCAGCGCTCGGACGCCACCGCGGACGACCTCGGGAGTCCCCGCCCGTCGGCGGCGTGAGTGAGGTAGCAGGCGCCCGTCGCCGGCCGGAGCTCCCCGAGGGCACCGCGCCGGCGGCGGGCGCCACCGCGTCCGGGGCCGACCCCGCCGGCCGCCCGGGCCTGGGGACCCGCACCCTCCGGCTGGCCCGCCGGCACCTGGCCCTGCTCGTGGTGCTGGCCCTGGCCGCCGTCGCCCGGGGGTACGTCACCGCGGCGTACTCGACCGCGCTGTGGTTCCCCGACTCGGGCACCTACGTCGACCGTGCCGCGTCCCTCGAGCCCGCCGTCGACCGCCCCTGGGGCTACTCGGCGTTCCTCGCCCTGCTCGACCCGGTCACCCTGTTCCGCGACGTCGCCGTCATCCAGCACGTTCTCGGCCTGGTCATGATCGTGCTGGTCTACGCGCTGCTGCAGCGCCGCGGAGTCTCCCGCTGGGTGAGCGTGCTCGCCGTCCTGCCGCTGGCGTTCGACGCCTACCTGCTCGACATCGAGCACTTCATCCTGGCCGAGACGCTGTTCATGTTCCTCATGACCCTCGCGGTGGTGCTGCTGCTGGCCCGGGAGCGGCCGGGTCCGCTGCTGGTCGGGACGGTCGGCGTGCTCATGGGCATGCTGACCCTCACCCGCACGGTCGGGCTCTTCCTCGTCGGCGTCCTGTTCGTCTACCTCGTCGTCCGGCTCCTGGTCCGGACGCTGCGCTGGACGGCGGTCGTGGCGTTCCTCGTGGGAGTCGCCGCGCTGCTGCTGCCCTACGCGGCCTGGTTCAACAGCGTCCACGGTTCCTTCGCGCTCACCGACTACACCGGCCACTTCCTCTACGGCCGGGTGGCCACCTTCGTGCAGTGCGAGGAGCTGGACGTCCCCGAGCGGCTGCAGCCCCTGTGCCCGACGCTGCCCCCGGAGGAGCGGCGCCCCGGCGACCAGTTCGTCTGGTTCCCCGACAGCCCGGCCAACGCGGTGGAGAACGGCGTCCCGGTCTGGTCGGAGGAGGAGCTCGCGGAGTTCGCCACGATCGCCATCCAGGGGCAGCCGTGGGACTACCTGCGCCAGCTGCTGTCGGAGACCGTGCACTACGTCGAGCCCGGCCGGGACGCCGGCCCCCAGGACACCTGCCCGACGTGGTGGGCGTTCCCGTACGTGACCCTCGTCGAGCAGTACGACTGCACGCCGCTGCTCGCGCCGGGGCCCTACGGCTACGACGAGGAGATGGTCGGGAACCTGCGCTCCTACCAGCGGTACTTCTACACCCAGGGGCCACTGCTGGGTCTCTGCCTGCTGGTGGGCCTCGGCGGCCTGCTGGTGCGCCGGCGCAGCTGGCGGGACCGGCTGGACCCGGCGCTGCTCGCGCTGGTGGGGCTCACCCTCATGGCCGGTCCCGCGGCCACCGCCTCGTTCGACTTCCGCTACGTGCTGCCGACCCTGGCCGTCCTCCCCCCGGCCGCCGCCCTGGCGCTGCGCGGGGTCTCCCTGCCGTGGCAGCGGCGGACGGCGGAGGACACCACGGAGGAACCCCGGCCCGAGCCGGCGCCGACCGCCGGCTGAGCGTCGTCCCCGGAACACACCACGGCCCCGGTCCCCCTCAGGGGGACCGGGGCCGCGGTCGATCGTGTCGGCTCAGCAGCAGCGGCTGACCGGGTTGCGCTCGATAGCGTCGGCGCGGCGCCGCTCGAACTCCCGCCTGCTCATCGGCTCGTGCCCGTGCTCGGCACAGTGCCGCAGGTAGTCGTCCCAGCGGGCCTCACCGCTGAACTCGCGCAGGTACCAGCACACCCCGCGCCAGGCGCGGCCGGTGATCTCACGGACGGTTCCGGCGGCGCTCACCGTGGCGGCCCCTCCTGCGTGAAGGTGCCGTGACCCCGGGCGCCCGCACCGACGAGCCGCTCCTGCTCGGCGATGGCGGCCTTCTCCTCCGGCGTGGCGAACAGGCCCGAGGGCTCGACGATGTTCGACGGCACGGCGGGCTCCTCGGTCGTGGGCACCGGGCCACGCGCCCGGATGGCCCGCGCGATGACCACGACGGCGTTGGCGAGCACGACCAGGGTCAAGAGCGCGAAGGCCGCCTGCAGCACCCCGTTCACCGTGGAGTTCGTGATGACCTGCTCCATCTGCCCGACGTCCTGCGCGGGCGCCAGCACCTCGCCGTTCGCCAGCGCGTCCGCGTACAGCTGCCGCTGGGTGAAGTAGCCGACCCTCGGGTCACTGGAGAAGACCTTCTGGAAGCTCGCTGTCAACGT
>DASQNB010000100.1:0-2975 GCA_035645175.1 Geodermatophilus sp. | reverse complement strand
CCTGGGGGGCGGCGGCTACGGCCTGGTGCGCTGCGTGCCGCGGGCCTGGACCCACCTCATCGCCGAGGCCGCCGGCGCCCCGCTGGACCCGGCCACCGAGATCCCCGAGTCCTGGCGGGAGGACGTGCGGCGCCGCGGCCTGCGCGCCCGGCCGCCCACGCACATGACCGAGGGTGGCTACACCGGCTTCGCGCACTGGGACCCGTTCACCGAGTCCCGCGTCGACCGGGCGGTGTCCCGCACCCGCACCGCCTCGTTCCCCTACTTCGGCCTGGACCCGGACGACCCCCGTGACTGAGCAGCGCACCCAGACCCCGCCGGGCACGCCCGACAGGGCCACGGAGCAGGACAGGGCCCCGGAGCCGCCCCAACCGCCCGCGCACTGGGAGGCCGACATCATCGCCGCCGACGGCGGCACGGTGCACCTGCGCCCGATCTGCCCGGAGGACGCCGAGGGCCTGGTCGGGCTGATGGACCGCAGTTCCGACCAGACCCGCTACTACCGCTTCTTCGGGCCGATGAAGCGGCTGTCGGACAAGGACCTGCACCGCTTCACCCACGTCGACCACGACGCCCGGGTCGCCTTCGTGCTGGTGCTCGGCGACCAGGTGATCGGCGTCGGCCGCTACGACCGCTACCCCGGCACCGACGACGCCGAGGTCGCCTTCCTCGTCGAGGACGCCCACCAGGGCCGCGGGCTGGGCTCGGTGCTGCTCGAGCACCTGGCCGCCGCGGCGCGGGAGCGGGGCATCCAGAACTTCGTCGCCGAGGTGTTGGCGCAGAACAACCGGATGGTGCGGGTGTTCCTCGACGCCGGGTACACCCCGACCCGGTCCTACGAGGAGGGCGTCGTCCACCTCACCTTCCCGATCGCGCCGACCGAGACCGCCCTGCAGGTGGCCTACGAGCGCGAGCAGCGCAGCGAGTCACGGTCGATCGCCCGGCTGCTCACCCCGTCGTCGGTCGCCGTGGTGGGCGCCAGCAACGACGAGGGCAAGCTCGGCAACGCCGTCCTGCGGCACCTGCTCGACCACGGCTTCGAGGGGCCGGTCTACCCGGTCAACCCGGGCACCCGGCACGTGCGCGGGGTCCCGGCCTACGCCGGCATCGAGGACGTCCCCGACGACGTCGACCTCGCCGTCCTCGCGGTGCCCGCCGACGAGGTGGCCGACGTCGTCGAGGCCTGCCGGCGCAAGCGGGTCCACGGGCTGGTGGTCATCTCCGGCGGCTTCGGCGAGTCCGGCCCGGAGGGGCGGGTACGCGAGCGGGAGCTGGTCGCCGCGGCGCGCGCCTCGGGCATGCGGGTGGTCGGCCCCAACTGCCTGGGCATCGTCAACACCGACCCGGCGGTGCGGCTCAACGCCAGCCTGGCGCCCCGGGTGCCCGGTCGCGGCCGGGTCGGCTTCTTCGCGCAGTCCGGTGCGCTCGGCTCGGCCCTGCTCGGGCAGGCGCGCAACCGCAACATCGGCCTGTCCAGCTTCGTCTCGGCGGGCAACCGCGCCGACGTCAGCGGCAACGACCTGCTGCAGTACTGGGCCACCGACCCGGGCACCGAGGTGGTGCTGCTGCACCTGGAGAGCTTCGGCAACCCGCGCAAGTTCGCCCGGCTGGCCCGCCGCGTGGGCCGCACCAAGCCGGTCGTCGCGGTGAAGAGCGGCCGGCACGTGCGGATGACCGAGGGGCTGGCCGGCACCTCGGTGGCGGTGCCGGAGGAGTCGGTGGCCGCGCTGTTCGCCTCCGCCGGCGTCATCCGGGTGGAGACGCTGGCGCAGCTGTTCGACGTCGGCACGCTGCTGGCCCACCAGCCACTGCCGGCCGGTGACCGGGTCGCGGTGGTCGGGAACTCCACCGCCATGGGGTGGCTGGTCAGCGACGCCGTCCTCGAGCAGGGGATGCGGCTGGCCCACGAGGCGCCGACCGACATCGGCGCCGGCGGCTCGGCCGAGGAGTTCCGGACCGCGCTGCAGGGCGCGGTCGACGACGAGGGGGTGGACGCGGTGGTGGCGGTGTTCCTGCCGCCGGTGAGCCGCGGCTCGGCCGAGTTCGGCCGCGCGCTGCGCGAGGTCGCCGTCGGCGCGGACAAGCCGATCGTCGCCACCTTCCTCTCGACCGAGGGCATCCCGGCCGAGCTCGTGCTCCCAGGAGTGGACGGGACGCCGGCCCGCGGCTCGGTGCCGTCGTTCTCCACGCCGGAGCGGGCGGTGATCGCGCTGGCCAAGGTGTCGCAGTACGCCGCCTGGCGGCGGCGGCCGGTGGGTCAGCTGCCCGAGCTCGGGGACGTCGACGAGCAGGCCGCGCGGGACGTCGTCGTGTCCGCGCTCGCCGCGGCACCCGGGGGGCGGGCACTGACCGACGAGGAGCTCATCGCGCTGCTCGCCGCCTACGGCATCCCGCTGCTCGGGACCCGCACGGTCACCGACGCCGAGGTGGCGGTCGCCGCGGCCGAGGAGGTCGGCTACCCGGTCGTGCTCAAGTCGACGGCCCCGTGGCTGCGGCACCGCTCCGACCTCGGCGGGGTGCGGCTGGACCTCACCGACGCCGAGGCGGTGCGTGCGGCGTTCGCGGCGATCCCGTCGGGCGACCCGGTGATCGTGCAGGAGATGGCCGCGCCGGGGGTGGCCACGGTCGTGGAGATCGTCGACGACCCGTCCTTCGGCGCGCTGGTCAGCTTCGGCCTCGGCGGCGTGGCCACCGACCTGCTCGGCGACCGCGCCTACCGCACCCTGCCGCTGACCGACCTGGACGCCGCCGAGCTGGTGCGTGCCCCGCGGGCCTGGCCGCTGCTCAACGGTTACCGCGGCTCCGAGCCGGTCGACGTCCCGGCGTTGGAGGACCTGCTGCTGCGGGTCGCCCGGCTGGCCGACGACCTGCCCGAGGTGCTACGGCTGACCCTCGAGCCGGTGATCGTCGGTCCGCCGAACCCGTGGCACGGCGGGCGCTCGCTGGTCGTGGCCGGCGCCGCCGCCCGGGTCGGC
>DASQNB010000099.1:0-2637 GCA_035645175.1 Geodermatophilus sp. | reverse complement strand
GGCGAGGAGGTCGACCCGGCCGCGGCGCTGGCCGAGCTGCGCAACGACACCGAGACGATCCCGAACGCCCGGCTGCTGGACCCCAACGTGCTGTCCGACACGTTCACCGCGCGCCAGCAGATCCGGAACGTCTACGGCTTCCCCGAGAAGCTCGACATCGACCGGTACACGATCGGCGGCGACACCCAGGACTACGTGGTGGCGGTCCGCGAGCTCAACAGCCAGGGGCTCAGCGAGAACCAGGACACCTGGATCAACCGGCACACCGTCTACACCCACGGCAACGGGTTCGTGGCCGCACCGGCCAACGAGGTGGTCGCCGGTCAGGAGGGTGGCGAGCCGGACTTCACCACGAGGGACCTGCCGACACGAGGCGCCATCGAGGTCAGCGAGGACGGCGCGCGGATCTACTACGGCGAGCTGATGCAGGACTACTCCGTCGTCGGTGCGCCCGAGGGGGGCGAGCCGCGCGAGTTCGACCTGCCCGAGGGCAGCGACGGCGAGGGCCAGATCAACAACACCTACGACGGCCAGGGCGGCGTCGAGATGGGCAGCTTCTTCCGGCAGCTGACCTTCGCGATCTTCTACCGGGAGCGGAACTTCCTGCTCTCCAGCGCCGTCAACGACGCCTCCAAGGTGCTCTACGTCCGCGACCCGATGGACCGGGTGGAGAAGGCCGCGCCCTTCCTCACCGTGGACGGCGACCCGTACCCCGCGGTCGTCGACGGCCGGGTGGTCTGGATGCTCGACGGCTACACCACGTCGGGCTCCTACCCCTACTCCGAGCAGATGGAGCTGAACGAGGCCGCCACCGACGCGATCACCGGGCAGGGGACGACGGCGCTGCCCAACGAGACGTTCAACTACATCCGCAACTCGGTGAAGGCCACCGTCGACGCCTACGACGGCAGCGTCGTCCTGTACGAGTGGGACACCGCCGACCCGGTCCTGCAGACCTACATGAAGGCCTTCCCCGGCCTCATCGAGCCGCGCGAGTCCATGACCCCGGAGCTGGAGAGCCACGTCCGCTACCCGGAGGACCTGTTCAAGGTGCAGCGGGACATCCTGACCCGCTACCACGTCAGCGACCCGGGTGACTTCTACAGCGGCAACGACCGCTGGGCGGTCCCGGCCGACCCGACGCAGGACACCCAGGAGCCGCAGCCGCCGTACTACATCCTCGCCGCGCGACCGGGGGAGGCAGGCGCGACCTTCCAGCTGACCAGCGCGCTGAACGCCTTCCGCCGGGAGAACCTGTCGGCGTTCGTGTCCGCGTCCAGCGCCCCGGACACCTACGGCCAGGTGCAGGTGCTGACCCTCCCGGGCAACACGCCGTTCCGCGGGCCGCAGCAGGTGCAGCAGTCGTTCAACACCAACGACGAGGTCGCCCGTGACCTCACGCTGTTCAACAGCCAGGACTCCCAGGCGGTCTTCGGCAACCTGCTCACCCTGCCGATCGGCGACGACGGCCTGCTCTACGTGCAGCCCCTGTACGTCGAGGGCACCGGGGAGAACTCCTTCCCGCTGCTGCGGAAGGTGCTGGTCAACTACGGCGACCGGGTCGGGTACGCCGACACCCTGGCCCAGGCCCTGGACCAGGTGTTCGGTGCCGGCGCGGGTGAGGCGGCCACCGACAGCGGCGACATCCCCGACCTGACCGAGGACGCCTCCGAGCCGGCCGACCAGCCGGACGCGCCGGCGACGCCGGCCCCGGTCCCGCCGGTCGACGGCGGGACAGGGGACACCCCGAGCACGCCGGAGATGCAGACGGCGGTCGAGGCGATCAACAGCGCTCTGCAGGCGCTGGAGGACGCGCAGCGCAACGGCGACTTCGCCGGTCAGGGTCAGGCCCTCGAGGACCTGCAGGCGGCCGTCGACGCCTACCAGACCGCCCAGGCCCAGGCTGCCCAGGCGGCGACCGCGACACCGGGCGGCTGAGCCGGGGCCGGCGTGGGTCCCCCCGTGTGGTGGCGCCCACGCCGCCCCCTGCTGCAGGCCGCGACCGCCGCGGGGTAGGGTGGTCTCACCGCCGCGGGGTGGAGCAGCTCGGTAGCTCGCTGGGCTCATAACCCAGAGGTCGCAGGTTCGAATCCTGCCCCCGCTACCACGACAGGACCCCGGTCCCTCACACGAGGGGCCGGGGTCCTGTGCTGTCGGAGCAGGAGCTGTACGGGGAGAATCGGTACGCGCCCGACCCGGAGCCGGGCGACCAGCCATACTGGAGTCACTCCAGCCGGTGGTTCACCCCACGTGCCCCCGGCTCCTCGTCGCAGGAAGCCGACGCCAGGACTGATGACCGACAGCACCGAGAGCAGCAACCGGCCCGCCGACCGCACTCCGGCGACCCTGGACGTGGCAGCACTGCACAGCGCCAGCCGGGAGGGGCGCCTCCGTGCCGCCGAGGCATGTGCCGAGCTGGATGCGCGGTGGCGGCAGTCCCGGCAGCCGACCGTTCGCGTCGAGCAGCGGACGGTCGGGTCGACGGCGGAGGAGGTTGCCGACCTGCGCACCCGGGCAGAGGTGGCCGAGAGCCGGGCCGACAACCTCGAGCGGGCGCTGGCGAGCAACCGGCGCATCGGCATGGCCATCGGCATCCTGCTGACCCGGCTGCACTGCTCCGAGGAGCAGGCGTTCGAC
>DASQNB010000098.1:0-4245 GCA_035645175.1 Geodermatophilus sp. | reverse complement strand
TTCCAGGTGGTGAGCGGCTCGTCGGGGTCGGCGTCGGTGTTCGACAACGGCATGGCCACCCCGGCGGTCGACTGGATCTCCGGCGGCGTGCTCACCAACCTGATCCGGCCGCGCGCCTGGGCGCTGAAGACCACGGCACCGGCCACCGCCGCCGTCGACAACCTGGTCCTGGAGCAGCCGGGCGCCACGGCGTCCCTCGACGAGATGGTCGCCGCCACCGACCGCGGGCTGCTGCTGACCACGCTCTGGTACATCCGCGAGGTCGACCCGCAGACGCTGCTGCTCACCGGGCTGACCCGGGACGGCGTCTTCCTCGTGGAGGGCGGGGAGGTGACCGGCGCGGTGAACAACTTCCGGTTCAACGAGTCGCCGGTCGACCTGCTCGGCCGGATCACCGAGGTCGGCCGCACCGAGCGCACCCTGCCGCGGGAGTGGAACGACTGGTTCACCCGGGCCGCCATGCCCGCCGTGCGGGTGCCGGACTTCAACATGAGCTCGGTGTCCCCCGCCAGCTGAGAGAGGACCCCTGCCCCCGCCAGGCCCCGTCCGGGGCACCGCCGGCCCCGTCCAGAGGCTCGCCGCGGCCCCGTCCCGGGTCCTGCCCCGAGCCTGCGAGGGGTGGGGAGGACGGGGTCCTTCCACGGTGAGGAGGACGGGGTCCTCTTACGAGGGGGGAGGACGGGGTCCTCCTACCTGCAGGGGGCCACCGCCGGCTGGAGACCACGGCGACCCACCACTCGACGTCCTCGGGGACGCCGCCGGCCGCACGGGCGGGGTGGGTGGGACCGGTGAGGTGTGCCAACCAGTCCATCACACCTTTGTGGGATGGCGGACATGACGTTCCGCGTCTGCTCACCTACGGTCTGTGTTGCAAGGTGGTCGTCCTGAGCCTCGACTCCACCTCGCGTGCACGCCGAGACGTGCAACGGGTGGGGCCTCCTCCGCCCGACCACAGACGGGCTCCCGGCGCAGCCGGATCGGTGAGGGGAGGACTCCTGTGACGCGGAGTCAGAAGCCGTCGGTCTTCCAGGTCGGCAGGGTGTGGGACGACGGGAACTCGGTCGTGGTGTCCGGCTGGGGCCTGGGCCTGTGCGCCTCGGCGTGCGCCTGCCACCGCCACCCGTCGGCCGGCCGCCTGGCCATCGCCGAGGACCAGTCCCGCGGCCTGATCGGCCTGGTGAGCTACCGCCACGGCGGCTGCGACTGCTGTGAGCCGTGGACCGCCGACGAGCTCACCTCGATCGTCCGCGACCTGCAGATGGTCGCCGCTCTCGACGCCCCGGAGCCCCTGGCCGGCTGAACGAGGCACTCCCTCCTCGCCCCCTTCGCCCCGCTCGGGGAGGTCCCGGAGGGGCCGCGGTTCCTGTGCTCCGCACGCGCGGGGCCGGGCCGCGGTTCCTGTGCTCCGGCCGGGGTAGGGGGCGAGCGTGCTGGGACGAGCTGCCCTCCGAGGCGCCCTGGCCGGCCTGGCCGGCACCGCTGCCATGACGCTGGCCGAGAAGGCCGAGCAGTCGGTCACCCACCGGCCGGACTCCTACGTGCCCGCGCGCACCCTGACCGCGCTGACGACCCGCCGGCGGCTGCCGGGGTCGGCGCGCCCGTTCGTGCGCAACCACCTCATGCACTGGGGCACCGGTGCGCTCGTCGGCGCCCTGCGCGGCGTGTGGTCGGCCAGCGGACTGCGTGGCTGGCGCGCCTCGGCCTGGCACACCTCGGTGCGGCTGGCCACCGACCAGACCCTGGAGAACGCCACCGGCGTCGGCGCACCGCCGTGGACGTGGTCCCGCCGCGACCAGGTCGTCGACCTCGCCGGCAAGGCCGTCTACTCCTTCGTGACCGGCGCCGTCGCCGACCGGCTGGTCCCCCTCGCGCCCGACCGCACGCCCTCCGGCTCCGCTCCGCCGCGCCGGCGCTGACCGACACCTCCCACGCCGACCGCGCGCCTCCTGCGGCCCACGGTGCCGCTGGGACCGGTGGGACGGACGGGGCACGCCCCGCGACCGGGGACCGCGCGCCGGACCCTACGCCCCGCTGCTGCGTCCTTACGGTGCGTGCTCACGCGCTCGGAACTCCGCCTCCTCCCCGGGGCGGGGCGCGGCGAGAGGGGGCCGGTCATGGGCCGCAACCGGACGACGAGCCGACGCTGGTCACGCGCCACGCTGGGCGCCGCCCCCCTGTCCCTCGCCATGGCCGTCGCCGTGCTGCTGGCCCCGGCCACGGCGGGCGCCGCCCCGACCACCGCGGACGAGGCCGCGCGGCTGGTCGCCGAGACCAGCCGGCAGCTGGCCACCCTCGACGAGCAGGTCCACGAGGCCCAGCTGACCGTCACCGCGCAGCAGCAGACCGCGGCCACCGCCGCGGCGACCGCCGCCCAAGCCGACGCCGTCCTCGCCGGCTACGCACCGCAGTTGGCGGCCATCGCGCAGACGTCGGGCCGGACGCAGTCCCGGGTGGCCGCCTTCCTCACCTCGGACTCCGCGGCCGACGTCGTCCAGCAGATGACCACGCTGGACGTCATCGCCGCCCACACCGAGGGCCTGCTCGCCGAGGTCTCGGTCGCCCAGCGCGCGGCCGAGCAGGCCCGCGCGGAGGCCGACGCCGCCGCCGCGCAGGCCACCGCGGCCCTCGCCGAGCTCGAGCGCCAGCGGGCCGAGGTGCAGACCCGGCAGCAGCAGTACGAGAGCGAGTACGCGAGCCTGTCGGTCACCGAGCAGGCCGCCGTCCGGACCTCGGTCGCCGGCCCGTCGCTGGCCGCACCGGACACCGACGCGGTCGTGGCCGCCGCGCCGAGCGGGGACGTCGGCGCCGTCCTCGAGGCCGCGCTCGAGCAGGTCGGCACCCCCTACGAGTGGGGCGGCTCGGGGCCGGGCGGCTTCGACTGCTCGGGTCTGACCAGCTTCGCCTACCGGGCCGCCGGGGTCTCGCTGCCGCACTCCAGCCGGGCGCAGTCCCGCATGGGCGTGGCCGTCTCGCGCGGCGAGCTGATGCCCGGTGACCTGGTCTTCTTCGGCGACCCCGTCTACCACGTCGGCATCTACGTGGGGAACGGCAAGATGGTGCACGCCCGCACTTTCGGCGTGCCGGTCGCAGTGACCAGCGTGGACATGGGCGGGTACGCCGGGGCGCGTCGCGTCCTCTGAGGAACGACCCTCCTGCCCCCCGCCGCTCGCAGGCTCGCACCAGGCCCCCCCGGGCGTGCCCTGAGCCTGCGAAGGGCTCGGGGAAGGGGTCCTTCCACTTGCAGGGGGGCCGGCGTCAGTACGGGCGGCGTCCCTCGGCCAGCATCTGGACGAGGGACGTGATCCTCCTGGCCCGGGTCTGCGGTGTGGTGGCGGTCTCCACCCGGTGCAGGACGGCGTACCGGTTACGGCCGTCGAGCGCCTCGAAGGCCCGCTGCGCTGTTGGTTCGGCGGCCAGGGCGGTGGCGAGGTCCTCGGGCACGGTGGCCGTCGCCGGGCCCGAGTAGGCCCGCTCCCAGCGGCCGTCGGCCCGGGCCGCCTCGACCTCGGCCAGCCCCGCCGGGCGCATCCGTCCCGCGGCGGTGAGCGCCTCGACCGCGGTGACGTTCTTGCGCGACCAGAGGCTGCGCGGCCGGCGTGGGGTGAGCCGCTGCAGGTAGGCGGTTTCGTCCAGACGCTGTGCCTTCCCGTCGATCCAGCCGAAGCAGAGCACCGACTCGACCAGTTCGGCGTAGGTCACCGAGGGGACGCCCGAGTCCTTCTTGGCGATCCGCACGTACAGCCCGGGCGCGGTCGCGTGCTCCGCCTCCAGCCACTCCTCGAGGGCCGTCTGGTCGGCGAAGGCCAGTACCGGCAGGTCGGTCGGCACGGTCACGCGGCCATCCTGGCGGCGGCCCGGTCAGTCGTCCAGGTGTCGGAGTAAAGTGTCCTTGACACCGACGGTGGGGTACCGGTGCACTCCTCCCCCTGTCAAGCTCACTTGTCTCCCGCGGGTCGGTCATGGTCGTGCGTCACGTCGCCGCGGTGCTCACCGGACTGCTGGTCGCGACCGCGATCGGGTTGCTGGCGGGCCTCTTCGCCGACGACCGGTTCTGGCTGCATGTCGTGGTGTTCGCAGCCTGCACGTTCGGGCCGGCCTACGGGCTCGGCTGGCTGGTCTTCCTCTCCCGGGCGGCCGACCCGGAGCCGGTCACCCGCCCGGAGGAGACCGTCGAGCACGACTGGCGGCAGCGCAGCAGCGCGGGCTCCTTCACCGACCTGGTGGTCGTGGCGGGACTCGTCGCGG
>DASQNB010000097.1:0-10893 GCA_035645175.1 Geodermatophilus sp. | reverse complement strand
GGCTGCCGCTCGGGGCACTGGCCGGCGGGCTGCTCGTGCTCGCCGCCGTGGCCGGGCTCTACCTGCGGCGTCCGACCGTGGCCGAACGGGAGGCCGTCGCAGAGCGGGAGGCCGTCGCGGAGCGGGAGGCCATGGCGGAGCCGCACGGCTGAGCCCCGGATGACGGAGGCCGGGTCCCGTGCGGGACCCGGCCTGCCGGCGGAGGATGGGAGATTCGAACTCCCGAGGGGTTGCCCCCAACCCGCTTTCCAAGCGAGCGCCATAGGCCACTAGGCGAATCCTCCAGGTGCGCCCACGAGGATACCGGGCGCCGTCCCGCCGGTCGGCCGCGGCACCCGGGTGGCGCCCGCGGCCTCCGGTACCGGGTGGTCACGCCCACCGGCCAGAAGTGGTTACGTCCTCGCCCGGTAGGGCACGCTGGGTCGATGCGTCGAGACCCGGCGCCCGCCGACGACAGGAGAGCAGCTCCGATGAGCGAGACCGACCGGCTCCGGCCCGACGTCGTGGAGGCCATCGTCGCGGTGCTCAAGGGCGCCGACCCCTCCGAACTGCCGGCCACGGCCACCAAGGAGGAGAAGGACGCCGCCAAGGACCAGTACCTGTCGGAGTTCGTCGCCGAGCGCAGCAAGCGCGACCGGCAGACCCGCGCGTGGGAGCTCCTGCTGACCCGCAGCTACGACGACCCCCCGACCTGGCAGCGCCTCTTCGACGACCTGTCCTCCGACGTTGTCGAGGAGCTCGGCGAGCTCTACGACGTCCTGCCCGCGGGCGCACAGGAGGAGTACGCCCGCCGCTACGGCGTCCCGACGGGCGTCTGACCGACACCACGACAGCGGGCAGGGAGTACACGGGGTGAGCGGACCCGGCCACGTCGTCGCCGGGCGCTACCGGCTGCTCGAGCGCATCGGCGGCGGCGGCATGGGCGCCGTCTGGCTGGCGTCGGACGAGCTGCTCGGGCGCCGCGTCGCCGCTAAGCAGGTCCTGCCGCCACCCGGTGCCGACGCGACCGTCACCGACCAGCAACGCCAGCGGGCGCTGCGGGAGGGCCGGATCGCCGCCCGGCTGTCCCACCCGCACGCCATCAGCGTCTACGACGTCGCCGTCGAGGACGGCGCGCCGTGGCTGGTGATGGAGTACCTGCCCTCCCGCAGCCTGGCCGAGGTGCTCAACGAGGACGGCACCCTCGGGGTGGACCAGGTCGCGCAGATCGGCGCCCAGGTGGCCGACGCGCTGGCCGCCACCCACGCCGCCGGCATCGTGCACCGCGACGTCAAGCCGGCCAACGTGCTGATCGGCCGGGGGCCACGGGTCGACGGTCTTGTCAAGATCACCGACTTCGGCATCTCGCACGCCCGGGACGACGTGACGCTCACCCAGACCGGCCAGATCACCGGCACCCCCGCCTTCCTGGCGCCCGAGGTCGCGCGCGGCGGCGAGGTGACGCAGGAGAGCGACGTCTTCTCCCTCGGTGCGACGCTGTACACCTGCCTCGAGGGCCGGCCGCCGTTCGGCATGGACGACAACGCCCTGCGGCTGCTGCACCGGGTCGCGGCCGGCGAGCCGGATCCACCGCGCTATGCCGGCTCGATGACCGGCACGCTCACCCGGATGCTGGCCGTCGACCCCGCGGACCGGCCGACGACGGCCGAGGTCCGCGACGAGCTGGCCCGGCTGGCGGCCGGCCGGGACGGCGACCCGACCACGGTGCTGCTGGCGCGCACGGCGCTGCGCTCCTCGACCGACCGGGCGCGGACCGAGGAGCTGAGCAGCGGGGCGCTGCCGGCCGTGGGGGCGGGCGTCGCCGCGGCGACCGCCGCACCCGCCCGGGACACCGACACCCCCGCCATCCAGGACGCGCCCGCCGCGCCACCCGGCCCGCCACCGCCCCGGACGGAGGGCCCGTCCCCTGTCCGGCCGGCGGCCCCCGGCCGGCGCCGCCGCGGCCCCGTGCTGGTCGCGCTCGTGCTGCTCGCCGTGCTGCTCGTCGGCGGTGGGGTCGTCTGGCTCGCCACCCGGGGGGACACCGGGACGAGCGCCGACGCCGCGGCCCCGTCGTCCGCACCGGCCCCGCCCTCGACGCCGGCCGCGGAGGAGACCGCTCCGGCATCGGAGACCACCGCGGCCGAGACCACCGCGCCGGAGAGCACCGCGCCGGAGAGCACCGAGCCCGAGCCGGCGCCGTCCACGAGCGAGGAGGCGCCGGAGAGCGAACCGCCGTCCGACGACCCGGCCGCGGTCGTGGAGCAGACGCTGGGCCGGTACTACGGACTGCTGCCCGACGACCCCGACGCCGCCTACGCACTGGCCGGTCCCTACCTGCGGTCACAGGCCGGCCCCGGGTACTACCGCGACTTCTGGGAGCCCTGGGCGGACGTGCGACTGCAGGAGGTGCGCGGGGTGCAGCAGTCCGGGGACGGCGTCATCACCGCCACGACCGAGGTCGCCTTCACCGGCGACGACGGGAGCGAGCTCGTCGAGGTGCACCAGCTGCGCCTGGTGCAGGGCGACGGCGGCGACTGGCTGGTCGACCTGGACCTGGTCACCTGACACCGGCGGGAACGACGACGGCGGCGCCCGGCCGGGCTCCTCGCCCGGCCTGACGCCGCCGTCTCGGTCCTGCTGGCTGGCGGTGGCGGTGGGATTTGAACCCACGGAGGCTTGCACCTCACACGCTTTCGAGGCGTGCTCCTTCGGCCGCTCGGACACGCCACCGCAGAAGAGACTACAGGCCCCGCTGGCGGCGGAAGAACGCGCGTAGCAGCGTGGCGGACTCCTCGGCCCGGACCCCGCCGGTGACCTGCGGGCGGTGGTTGAGCCGGCGGTCGCGGACGACGTCCCACAGCGACCCGGCGGCGCCGGCCTTCGGGTCGTCGGCGCCGTAGACGACGTGGTCCACGCGGGCCAGCACGCTCGCGCCGGCGCACATGGTGCAGGGCTCGAGGGTGACCACGAGCGTCGTCCCGGTGAGCCGCCAGCCGTCGCCGTGCACCCGGGCGGCGGCGCGCAGCGCGAGCACCTCGGCGTGCGCGGTCGGGTCGCCCTGCTTCTCCCGCTCGTTGGCCGCCTCGGCCAGTACGGCGCCGTCCGGCCCGAGGACGACGGCGCCGATCGGCGTGTCCCCCCACTCGACGGCGGCCGCGGCCAGCTCGAGCGCCCGGCCCATCGCGGCGTCGACGTCCACGGTCACCGGGTCTCCCGCGGCACGCTCGTGCTCTGCCCACCAGGGTGGGCAGAGCACGACTCCCTGCGGGAACAGGTGTGCCGGGGACCGGCTCACGACGCGACGCCGTCCAGCAGGTCGAGGCCGACCAGTGCGGAGAGCTCGGCCAGCGCGGCGGCCGGGTCGACGACCTTGACCGTGTGCATCCCCATCGCGCGGGCCGGCTTGAGGTTGATGCCCAGGTCGTCGAGGTAGGCGCAGTCGGACGCAGCGACCGGCCGGCCGGCCGCCTCCGACAGCCGGGTCAGCGCGCGGCGGTAGATCTCCGGCTCGGGCTTGCGCACGCCCTCGATCGACGACTCGACCACCACGTCGAACAGGTCGAGCAGCTCCCCGAGCCGGCCGGTGCGCTCCATCGGCGCCACGTTGTTCGACAGCAGCGCCAGCGGCAGCCCCGCCGCCCGCAGCCGCCGCAACGCCCCGACCATCGCCGGGCGCACCTCCCCGGCCAGCGCGGCCAGCACCCGCCGGGCGTCCAGCCGGTGGCCCGCGGCCAGCGCCTCGGCCTCGAAGGCGTCGGCGAACCCGGCGGCGTCCAGCTCGTTGCGCTCGTAGCGCGCCCAGGCGTTGGTGTCCGGGTCGGTGCTGTTCAGTCGCACGATCAGGCCCTCGGGCAGTCCGGCCTCGGCCTCGTAGGCGGTGAAGGCGGTCATCGGGCTCTCGGTGATCACGCCACCCAGGTCGAAGACCACGGCGGTCACGACGGCGCTCACGGCCGCACCGCCGCGGCCAGCTCGTCGGCGAAGCCCAGCCGGGCGGCGATCGCGGCGACCATCTCGTCGGCCCACAGGTCGTCGGCGGTGACGATCGGCCGCAGCTGGTCGGCCGGCAGCCCGTCGTCGGCGAAGACGTCCAGGTCGCCGCCGGGCCAGCCGGTCTCGTCGTCGTCGAAGGCGCCCTCGGCGTCGACCGCGATGCCGTAGCGCTCCACCACCTCGGCGGCGAGCAGCCACTCCTGCATGGTCGCGTCGGAGATCAGCGCCCGGACCAGCCCGCCGGGCCCGTGCCGGAGGACGACGAAGTACAGCCGCGAGTCGACGACCACGACGAAGGGGCCGGGCCAGTCCTCGGCGCCCGGGTCGCCGAGGGCCCGCTCGAGTGCCGGCAGCTCGTCACCGGCGTCCGCGGCGAGCAGCTCCACCCGCCAGCCCCCGCCGGGCCGGCTGACCCGCACCGCCCAGCTGCCCGGTGTCCCCGGTCCGCTCATCGCCGCCGCAGCATCGTCAGGCCGTCCGACAGCGGCAGCAGCACCGTCTCCCAGCGCAGGTCGGCGGCCAGCGCGGCGTTCAGCTCGACGATCGCCCGCTGCGCGTCGGTCTCCGGGGCCAGCACGCGCCCGTTGGCCAGGGTGTTGTCGAGCAGGACGACGCCGTTCTCCGTCATCCGCGGGTACAGCTCGTCGACGTAGTCGGCGTAGCCCTCCTTGTCCGCATCGACGAAGGCGAGGTCGAAGGTCGGCTCGGCCGGCAGCGCCCGCAGCGACTCGTGCGCGTCGCCCAGCCGCAGCTCGATGCGGTCGGCCAGCCCCGCGCGGGCCCAGTACCGCCGGGCCACCGCCGTCCACTCCTCGCTGGTGTCCAGGCACAGCAGCGAGCCGTCCTCGGGCAGCCCGCGGGCCACGCACAGCGCGGAGTAGCCGGTGAAGGTGCCGATCTCGATGGCCCGGCGGGCGCCCAGGGCGCGGGTGAGCAGCTGCATGAACGTGCCCTGCTCCGGCGCGATCTGGTAGGTCGGCGAGGCCTCGCCGCGGTCGGCGAGGGCCGCGGTCTCGGCGAGCAGGTCGGCGGCGACGTCGTCCGGCGGCTCGGAGTTCGCCCGGACGTAGTCGCCGAGTTCCTGGGTGAGCAGGAACGAGCGGGGCGTCATGACGCGGTGGGGTCGAGCGACGCGGGGGTCCTGGCGCGCGGGGGCCGGAGGAGCGCGTGGGTCATAGCCTCTGATCATGGCCGATCCCGCTCCGGACGAGACAGCCGACGTCGCCCCGGCGCTGTTCTCCGTGCTGGCCGCCGACCCGCTGGCCGACCTCCTGGGGATCGTCCTGGAGCAGGTCAGGCCCGGGTACGCCCGGGCGGTGATGACGGTGGGCCCGCAGCTGCTCAACGCGGTCGGCACCGCGCACGGCGGCGCGACGATGGCCCTGCTCGACGTCGTCCACGCGGCGGTCAGCAACAGCCACGGCACCGTCGCGGTGGCCCAGGACGTGCACACCGAGTTCCTCGCCCCGGGCCGGCCGGGCGACCGGCTGGTCGCCGAGGGCACGGAGGTGCACCGCAGCCGCCGCACCGCCGTCTACCGCATCGAGGCCCGCGCCCAGGACGGCCGGCTGGTGGCCACCGCCCTGGCCCGGGTGTTCCGGACCGAGCAGCAGTGGGGGACGGCGTGACGTCCTTCCCGGTGCCGGCGATGCCCGCTCCCCCGGTCGGCGTCGTCGGGCTGGGCCAGCTCGGCGGGTCGCTGGCCGCCGCCCTGGTCGCGGGCGGGCGTGAGGTGACCGGCTGGGACGTCGACCCCGCCGCCCGGGACGCCGCTGCCGCCCGCGGGGTGCGGATCGGCCGCGACCTGGGCGGCGTCGTCGTCCTCGCCGTCCCGCTGCCGGCGATGACCGGGGCGCTGGAGGGGCTCGACGTCGACCCGGCCGCCACCGTCACCGACCTGGGGTCGGTCAAGACGCCGGTGCTCGCCGAGCTGGGGCCCGCGCTGGGCGGCAGGTACGTCGGCGGGCACCCCATGTGCGGCACCGAGCGCTCCGGGCACGAGGCAACCGACCCCGCCTTGTTCACCGGTGCCCGCTGGGCGCTGTGCCTGGAGCCGGACACCGAGCTGCCGCGCTGGCTGCGGGTGGCCGAGGTCGCGCTGGCCGCCGGCGCCGAGGTGGTCCCGGCAACCGCGGCCGAGCACGACGACGCCGTCGCCGCGGTCAGCCACGTGCCGCACCTGCTGGCCGCGGCGCTGGCCGCCGCCGCCGGGGAGGCCGGCCCGCTGGCCCTCGCCCTGACCGCCGGCAGCTTCCGCGACGGCACCCGGGTGATCGGCAGCGACCCCGGGTTCGTCACCGCGATGGTGCAGGGCAACGCCGGTCCGACGGCGTCCGCGCTGGCCCGGGTGCTGGAGCAGCTGGCGCGCCCGTGGCCGGAGCTGGTCGCCGCCGGGCACGCCGTGCGCGCGGCCGCCCCGGCGGGACGGCGCCCGGTGCGGGTGCCGCTGGAGCGGGCTGCGCTGCTGTCGCTGGGCCGCGCCGGCGGGGCGGTCACCCGTCGGCTGGCCGCGTTCGTCGAGGGGTACGTCCCGGAGCCCTGAGGGGTTCACCGCCCGGCCGCGCGGGCAGGGAGCGGGCATGGACGACAGCGAGATCCGCAGCCGCATCGAGGCGCTGGTCGAGGAGGAGCACCGACTGCGCGAGAGCGGCGAGCACACCGACGAGCAGCGCGCCCGACTCCGGCAGATCGAGGAGGACCGCGACCAGCTCTGGGACCTCATCCGCCAGCGGGACGCCAAGCGGCAGTACGGCGAGGACCCCGACGAGGCCCAGCCGCGCCCCGAGCAGCAGGTCGAGGGTTACCTGCAGTGAACTGAGCCGGGGTCCGTGGGGGCCGACGTGACCGCCGGCGGGCCGTCGGTCTCCCTGCGGGGGCCGGCGGCCCGCCGTCGTCCTGCTCCCGCCCGGCAGAACACTTCAACGTCGAAGTGTGTGCGGTGGTGATCACGGGGTAGGAGCCGCCGCGGCGCGCACGGTCGCGCGTCCGGTGCGGATGGGAGCAGGCATGGTGCGCGCGGCACGGACGATCCGGCGGGCGGTGGTGACCGGCGGTGCCGGTTTCCTCGGCTCGCACCTCTGCGAGCACCTGCTGGAGCGGGACGTCGAGGTGGTCTGCCTGGACAACTTCCTCACCGGGTCCCCGCAGAACGTCGTCCACCTGATGGAGCACCCCGGCTTCCGGCTGGTCCGCTGCGACGTCACCGACTTCGTGCACGTGCCCGGCGACGTCGACCTGGTGCTGCACTTCGCCTCGCCGGCCAGCCCGCTGGACTACCTGAAGATGCCGATCGAGACCCTCAAGGTCGGCAGCCTCGGCACGCTGCACACCCTGGGGCTGGCCCACGAGAAGGGCGCCCGGTACGTCCTGGCCTCCACCTCCGAGGTCTACGGCGACCCGCTGGTGCACCCGCAGGGCGAGGAGTACTGGGGCAACGTCAACCCGGTCGGCCCGCGCGGTGTCTACGACGAGGCCAAGCGCTTCAGCGAGGCCATGACCACGGCCTACCGGACGTCGAAGGGCACTGACACCGGCATCGTCCGGATCTTCAACACCTACGGCCCGCGGATGCGCCCGGACGACGGCCGTGCCATCCCGGCCTTCGTGGGGCAGGCGCTGTCCGGCCGCCCGCTGACCGTCGCCGGCGACGGCTCGCAGACCCGGTCGATCTGCTACGTCGACGACACCGTGCGCGGCATCCTCGCGATGGCCTTCTCCGGCGAGCCCGGCCCGGTCAACATCGGCAACCCCGACGAGCTGTCGATGCTCCGGCTGGCCCAGTGGATCGTCGAGCTGACCGGGTCGTCGTCGGAGATCTCCTTCATCGACCTGCCGGTGGACGACCCGAGGGTCCGCCGTCCCGACACCACCCGCGCCGAGCAGCTGCTCGGGTGGCGGCCGACGGTGGCCTCCGAGGAGGGCCTGCGGCGCACGGTGGCGTGGTTCGCCGAGCAGCTGCAGGCGGCCGACGTCCGCGCCGGGTGATCCACGCATGGTCAGGGATCGCATCTACTGTGTAGTGGGCGGTCGTGGGGTCGCCGGAGAGCCTGACCACTTCGACGGGGGAGCTGCTCGATGGGCCGCCACGCCGCCACCTCTGCCGGGCGCCGGTCGGCGCAGCTGACGCCGCAGGTCCTCATCGCGGTCGCGGTGGCCGCGGTGGTCCTGCTCGCCGGTGGCCTCACGATGTGGGCGGTCAACGCCGGGGACGGCGAGTGCGAGAGCACCGCGGTGGTGCGGGTCGCCGTCGCCCCCGAGCTGGCCCCGGTCGCCGAGCAGGTGCTCGGTGACGCCGAGGGCCTGCGTCCGGAGGACTGCGCGGCCGCCGAGGTGACCGCCCAGCAGCCGGTGCAGACGGTGGGCGACCTCGGCGCGCTGGACGCCTCGGACCTGCCGCACGTGTGGGTGCCGGACTCCTCGCTGTGGACCGCCCGCGCCGAGGGCGCCGACCTGGAGTCCGCGGGCTCGGTCGCCTCCTCCCCCGTCGTGCTGGCCACCAGCGAGGCGGCGGTCGACGAGCTCGGCTGGGCCGACGAGGCGCCGGGCTGGGCCGAGGCGCTGGCCGGCCCGCAGGGGATCGCCGTCCCGGACCTCGCGGCCAGCGCCGAGGCCCTCGCCGCGCTGAGCGCCGTGCGGACCTCGCTGGGCGGCGGCGAGGACGCCGACAACGCCGTGGTGCAGACGGTCCTCGCCGCCGAGCGCGGCCCGTCGGTGTCCCCCGCGGACGCGCTGGCCGCCGGGAGCGAGGGCGACGCCGACGCGCCGCTGGTGCCGGTCAGCGAGCAGGAGGTGTGGGCGGCCAACGCCGACGCCGAGGACCCGCAACTGGTCGCCGTCTACCCCGAGGAGGGGTCCCCGGTGCTGGACTACCCGCTGGTGCGGGTGGGCACCGCGTCGGCCACCGACGCCGCCGCGGTCGACGCCGCCGTGCGGGCGCTGACCTCGGACGCCGCGCGGTCCGCCGTCCTCGAGGCCGGCTTCCGCGACACCGACGGCACCGCGCCGGCCGGTGCCGAGGCGGCCGGGATCTCCGCGGACGCCCCGGCGGTGCTGCAGCTCGACCCCGCCCAGGTGCAGGCGCTGCTCGCCCAGCTGTCCGAGCTGGCCGCGCCGTCCCGGATCCTCACCGTCTTCGACGTCTCGACCTCCATGGAGGCAGCCGCCGGCGACGGGACCCGCGCGACGCTCGCCCGGGACGCCGCCAAGAGCACGCTCACGCTGGTGCCGGGCAACTTCGCCCTGGGGCTGTGGTTCTTCGCCGCCGAGCTGGACGACGAGCGGGACTGGACCGAGGCGGTGCCCACCCGGGAGCTCGAGGCGGAGGTCGAGGGCACCGTGCAGCGCGAGCTGCTCGACGAGCAGCTCGACACCATCCCCGAGCGGCTGAGTCCCGGCGGCACCGGCCTGTACGACACGACGCTGGCGGCGGTGCAGGCGGCGCGCTCGGACTTCGACCCCACGGCGGTGAACAGCGTGCTCATGGTCACCGACGGCACCAACGAGGACGAGCAGGGCATCGAGCTCGACGAGCTGCTGGACACGCTGCGCGAGGAGGCCGACCCCGAGCGGCCGGTCAAGGTCATCGGCGTCGCGCTCGGCCCGGACGCCGACCTGGCCGCCCTCGAGCAGGTCGCCGAGGCGACCGGCGGGGCCGCGTACTCCGCGGTCGACCCGACCGACCTGCAGACCGTCCTGTTCGACGCCCTCCGGCAGCGCTGAGGGACGACCCGGTCCACCGAGGCCGGGTGTCGTCCCCGGTCGACGTCCACCCACGGACGCTCGGGCGCTGCTTCGCATGGGAAGCAGCGCCCGACTGTCCCGGAGAGGAGTCGTGCTCTGCGTGCATGGGGTACGCAGAGCACTACTCCTTCCTCCTCAGGAAGTCGTGCTCTGCCCACCGGGGGTGGGCAGAGCACGAGCGGCGGGGACAGGTCAGGTCCGGGCCAGCAGGTCGTCGAGGGCGTTGATCACCTCGTCGACGGTGATCTTCCCGAGCGCGGGGTCGAGCTCGGTGCCCCACGGGTCGCCGGTGCCGTCGCCGTGCCAGAGGACGACGTGCAGCGTCCCCTGCTTCCCGGCCCTGACCGGCGGACCCCACACCGCCGGCGACACCGGCCCGAACAGCACCACCGAGGGACGGCGGTAGGCGGTCGCCAGGTGGGCCATCCCGGTGTCGCCGCTGACCACCACGCGGGCGCCGGACACGACCGCGGCCAGCTCGAGCGTCGTCGTCCGCCCGGCCAGGACCGCGTCCTCCCCCAGCCCGGCGCCCTCGGCGACCGCCCGCGCGAGCGGCACCTCGGCCGGGCCCCCGGTGACCCGCACGTCCAGACCCTGCGCGGCGAGGTGCCGGGCGACGGCGGCGAAGCGGTCGGCCGGCCAGCGCCGTCCGGGGAACGCCGCCCCCGGGTGCACCAGCGCGACGCCCGCCGGCGCGGGCGGGGGCACGGCCGGGACGGCGAGGTCGAGCGCGTCGGGGTCGGCGTGCACGCCCAGCCCCTCGGCGACCAGCCGGCACCAGCGCCGCACCTCGTGCTCGTCGGGGTACCAGGTCGGGCCCGGGTAGCCGGGGCTGGCGAAGGTGAGCAGCCGCTCCGGGTGCAGGTCGGCCACGACGACGTGCGAGGCCGGGCCCTTGCCGTGCAGGTCGACGGCGAGCTCCGGGCGCGGGCCGGCCTAGTCCAGCGGCTCCAGCTCGCGGGCGGGCAGCACCTCGTCGACGGCGTCGACCAGCGCGGCCAGCGGCTCGAGGGCCGCGGTCGTGGCCAGCACCAGCCGGTGGCCGGGCACCGCGGCGCGCACCGCCCGGATGGCCGGCACCCCGGTCAGCAGGTCGCCGAGCCCCAGCGGACGCAGCACCACCGCGCTCCGCTGGCCCCGCTGCAGGGGCCCGCGCCGAGCCCGTACGGCCTCCTCCTG
>DASQNB010000096.1:0-7452 GCA_035645175.1 Geodermatophilus sp. | reverse complement strand
GGCCGTGCACGATCGCCTTGGGCTTGCCGGTGGTGCCGGAGGAGAACAGCACGCACAGCGGGTGCGCGAACGGCACCGGGTCGAAGGCGAGCTCGCCGGGTTCGGCGAGCAGCTCGTCCCAGCCGAGCGCATCGGGCAGGGTGTTCGCCCCGTAGGGGACGTGCACGACGTGCCGCACGGTGGGCAGCCCCGCCCGGATCTCGGCCACCTGCTCGCGGCGGTCGACGTCCTTGGCGCCGTAGCCGTACCCGGCCACGGCCAGCAGCACGGTCGGCTCGACCTGCCCGAACCGGTCGACGACGCTGCGGGCGCCGAACTCCGGAGCGCAGCTGGCCCACACCGCGCCGAGGCTGGCCGTGGCCAGGAACGCCACCAGCGTCTCGGGGACGTTCGGCAGGTAGGCCACCACCCGGTCACCCCGGCCGACACCGAGCCGCCGCAACCCGGCGCGGGCGCGGGCCACCTGCCCGCGCAGCCGACCCCAGGTCAGCTCCTGCCGGTCACGGGTCTGCGAGTAGGCGAGCACGGCGATCTCGTCCGCGTCCTCGGGCAGCCCGACCGCGTGCTCGGCGTAGTTCAGCGTCGCGCCCGGGAACCACTCCGCGCCGGGCATCTCCCACCGGCCCAGCACGCGCTCCGGTGGCGTCGCGAACCGAACCCTGAAGAACTCCGCCACGGCCGACCAGAACCCCTCCAGGTCCTCGACCGACCAGCGGTGCAGCGCGTCATACCCCTCCAGAGCGAGCCCGCGCTCCCGCTCCAGCCAGCGCAGCAACCGGCCGATCTCGGTGGTCTCCCCGACGTCGGCGGCGACCGGCCGCAGCAGCTCCGGCGTCTCGACGGCGGTCACCCGCCCTCCCCCCGCTGCACCTTGCCACCTCGGCCCTGCAGGAACGCCCGCATCCGCTCCTGCGCCTGCTCACTGCTCCCCGCGAGGGCGGCCATCAGCGACTCCATCAGGTAGCCCTCCGCGGGGTTGGCCGCAGCGATCCGCGGCAGCGCCTGCAACACGGCGAAGTTCGTCACCGGGGAGTTGGCCGCGATCTTCTCCGCCAGTTCCAGGGCGTGCGTGAGTCCCTCCCCCGGCCCGGTCAGGTAGTGCGACAGCCCGAGGGCCTGCCCCTCCTGAGCGTCCAGGACGCGCCCGGTCAGCATCATGTCGGCCATGCGGTGCGCCCCGATCAGCCGCGGCACCCGCACCGAGCCACCCCCACCGACGAACAGACCGTGCTGCCCCTCCGGCAGCGCGTAGAAGGCGCTCGGCTCGGCCACCCGGAGGTGGGTGGCCGACGCCAGCTCCAGTCCGCCCCCGATCACCGCCCCCTTGAGGACCGCGACGACCGGGATGCGCCCGTGCTCCATCCGCTCGAAGGCCCGGTGCCACATCCGCGAGTGCTCCAGGCCCTCGAACGCGGTGCGCTCGGTCAACTCCGACAGGTCCAGCCCGGCGCAGAAGTGCTCACCCTCCGCGTCGAGCACGACCGCCTTCACACCGTCCGGCGGAGCGGCGAAGAACGCCTCGATCCCGAGCACCGTCGGGTCGTCGAGCGCGTTGCGCTTGGCGGCGCGGGTCAGGCGCAGCACGGCCACTTCCCCGTGCCGCTCCACCTGCAGGGACGGCGGCAGCAGGGCGTGGATCTGGTCCTGGGCGGACCGCTCGGCGGCGGTGGTCATGACACTCCCTCCGGCCGCCGCGACGCGGCCGCGGCCTGCTCGATCGGATCGGGCTCGGCGGCCGGGTGTTCCTCGACGGCGCGTTGCCGCAGCTCGACCCGGCGGATCTTCCCGGTGGCGTTGCGCGGCAGCTCCGGCACGAACTCCACGTACTTCGGCACCTTGTACCGGGCGAGGTCGGCCTCGAGGTGGGCGCGCAACTCGGCCTCCGTCAGCGTCGCCCCCTCCCGGAGCTGCACGTAGGCGACGCCGACCTCACCCCAGCGACTGTCGGCCAGTCCGACCACGGCGCAGTTGGCCACCGCGTCCAGCTGGACGGCCACGGCCTCCACCTCCGCGGGGTACACGTTCTCCCCGCCCGAGATGTACACGTCCTTCACCCGGTCGACGACGTGCGCCCAGCCGTCCTCGCTGACGCTCAACACGTCGCCGCTGCGGAACCACTGCTCGTCGACGAAGCCGGCCGCGGTGTCCTCCGGTCGGTTCCAGTAGCCGGCGAAGACGTGGGGGCCGCGCACCACCAGCTCCGCCGGCTCCCCGCCGACCGGCGCGGGGCGGCCGTCGCGCAGCAGGGCGACGTCGGTGAAGAAGTGCGGGACCCCTACCGCCGTCGGGTGGGCCGCCGTGCCGGCGTGGGTGCTCATGTACACCCCCGGCGACGCCTCGGTCATGCCGTAGCCCTGCAGCAGCCGCACCCCGCGGTCCAGCCAGGCGCGGGCAACCCGTTCCTGCACCGGCGACCCGCCGTACTGCACCACGGCCAGCGAGCTCAGGTCAGCCGCGTCCCAGGCCGGGTGCTCGCACATCATCTGGAGCATGGTGGGCACGGCCGAGAAGCTCGTGATCCGCGCCGCGGACACCCGCTCCAGGACCAGGCCGGGGTCGACCTTCGGGACCAGCTCGACACTGCCGCCCTTGAACAGGGTCGGCAGCGTGACCTGGCCGAGCCCGACGCAGTGGAACAGCGGTGCGATGCACAGCGCGCGGTCGGTGCTCAGCACGTCGACGTGCGCCAGGTAGTTGATCGTGTTCCAGGTGAGGTTGCCGTGGGTCAGCACCGCCCCCTTGGGGCGGCCCGTGGTCCCGGACGTGTAGAGCAGGATCGCCGGGTCGTCCAGCGACACCTGCGGCTCGCCGTCGAGCGTCGGGCCGGCGGCGACCTCGGCCTCGAGCTCCGCCCCCTCCACCGGGCGGTCCGCGGGGTCCACGGCGAGGACATGGCGCACCGTGCCCGGCAGCGGCACGGCTGCGGCAACCAGGGCACTGGCGTCGGCGCTGTGCACGAGAACCGAGGCGCCCGAGTCCTCGAGCATGTAGCGGATCTCCGCGCCGGACAGCCGGTAGTTCAGCGGTACTGCGATCGCGCCGAGCAGCCAGGCGGCGAAGAACGTCTCGAACACCTCGACGGCGTTCACGCCCAGGTACGCCACCCGGTCGCCCCGCCCGACGCCGAGCCGACGCAGCGCCCCGGCGTATCGCGCGGTGCGGTCGGCGAGCTCGGCGTAGGTGAGCGACCGGTGCGGATCGAGCAGGGCGGTGTGGTCCGGCGAGATCCGGGCCCGGCGGGCGGGCCAGGTGCCCAGGCCGTGGTTCGGACCGGCGATCAGGTCCATCGCGCCTCCTCGTCGAGTGCAGGGGCGACCTCATTACGTCAAGAACCTTGATACCAAGGGTCCTGAGATCAGGTCAAGCCTCGCCCGTCAGAACGTCGGGGGGTCGAGCCGGCCCCATCGACGCCGGGCTCGGCGAGCGCGGCGAGGCACTGCTCCAGTGCGCGCTCGAACACCGCGGCCTCCGCGAGGCTGAGGGCCGAGAGCATCCGCGCCTCCAGGCCGTCGACCACGTCGTGGCAGGCCCGCAGCACCTCGGCGCCGTGCCCGGTCAGCCACGCGCGGAGGATCCGACGGTTGGCCTCGTCCGGGCGGCGCTCGACGAGCCCGTCGCGCTCCATCGACGCAACCAGCTGGTGCATCGCCTGCGGTGTGACGAAGTGCCGGCGGGCCAGTTGCGCCGACGACAGTCCTTCCCGGCGCTCGAGGATGCTCAGCGCCGTGTACTGGTGCAGGGTCACCCCGAGCGGCCGCAGCACCTCCTCCATCCGCGCCCGCTCCGCCATCTCCAGGCGCTTGACGAGGTACGTGAGGCGCTGGCCGCGCTGACCCGCCCCCGGCACCGCGCGCTCTGTCATGCCGCCATCTTATCAAGCATCCTTATAGCAAGCCTCTTGCGAACCAGTATCAAGGTTCCTAACATCGGTAGCGCATGTGACGCAGGCCTCGGCCGACTCCCGCTCAGTTGACAGCCAGTCGCCACCCCGGCCACTCGGCCGGCCGGTCCCCCACCAGACAGGGCAACCGAGATGACGCAATCCCACTTCTCACGCACTCAGCTGCGCCGCGCCGTGCTGTCGAGCTACCTCGGCAGTGTGATCGAGTACTACGACTTCCTGCTGTACGCGACCGCCTCGGCCGTGGTGTTCAGTCAGGTCTTCTTCTCCAACCTGGACCCGCTCGTCGGCACCGTCGCCAGCTTCGGGACGCTCGCCACCGGCTACATCGCCCGCCCGCTGGGCGGCGTCGTGTTCGGGCACTTCGGCGACCGGATCGGGCGCAAGAAGATGCTCATCATCAGCATGGTCATGATGGGCGTCGGCAGCACGCTGATCGGCCTGCTGCCGACCTACGCCCAGATCGGGGTCTGGGCCCCCATCCTGCTGGTGTTCCTGCGCGTCGTGCAGGGCTTCGCAGTCGGCGGGGAGTGGGGTGGCGCGGTGCTGATGTCCGCCGAGCACGCCTCGTCCCGGCGCGGGCTGTGGGCCAGCTTCACCAACGCGGGTGCACCCAGCGGCGTGGTGCTCTCGACCCTGGTGCTGGCCGCGTCCGCCAGCCTGACCGGGGAGCAGGAGTTCCTCGCCTGGGGCTGGCGGATCCCGTTCCTGCTCAGCATCCTGCTGCTGGCCGTCGGCCTGTTCGTGCGCGCGAAGGTCGCTGAGACACCCGTGTTCGCCGAGTCGGCCGCGGAGAAGCCCGCGCGACCGCCCCTGTTCGAGGTCCTGCGCCACCACCCGCGCAGCCTCGCCCTGTCGGTCGGAGTCGGCTTCGGGGCGTTCGTCGCCCAGGCCACACTGACGACGCTGCTCATCTCGTACGCAGTCGAGGTCGGCTTCCCGCGCTCGACGGTGTTGAACGCCCTCACCCTGTCATCAGTGGTGGCCGTCATCGGGATCATCGGCTTCTCGGCTCTGTCCGACCGCGTGGGGAGGCGTCCGGTGGTGATGGGAGGCGCCGTGGCGATGGCGGTCTGGGCCTTCCTGATGTTCCCCATGATCAACAGCAGGTCCACGCTGCTGCTCACCCTCGTCGTGGTGGTCGGTCAGGGCGTCGTGCACGCCGCGATGTACGGGCCGCTCGCCGCGCTCTACACCGAGCTGTTCTCCACCCGCTCCCGCTACACCGGAGCCTCGCTCGGCTACCAGATCTCCGGGCTCGGCGCAGGCATCGCTCCCGTTGCCTTCGCCTCCGTCCTCGCCGCGGGCGGCGGCACGATCGTGATCTCCACCATCATCGCCGCGTTCTGCCTGCTCAGCGTCGGCTGCATCCTCGCCCTCCGGGAGACCTCCACCGCCGACCTCACCGTGGACCCCGAGGCCGCCGCAGCCGTGCCGGCCGGCCGCTGACCGACCGGGTCCAGACGCCCGCCAACCGAACGGGGACGACACCACACAACCGCGGGGCGGTGGTCCGCACCGAACGGGAACGGACCACCGCCTCGTGCCAGCCAGAGGAACGAGATGGCCGACGACCAGACCGACACGTGGAGCGGCAGTCCTCCGGCTCCGCCAGATCGCGGCGACTTCCACGACCTGCTCGCCCTGCTGTCGATCGACCCCAGACGTCGGCCACGGGTTCGCCGGAGTCCATCTGCGCTGGTCAGGACGAACAGGAGAACAGGGCGAACAGCGACGAACGGGCCTGAACGGCGCAATGGTGGTCAGACCGGCACGCCCGACCCACGCCTGCGCCTGCGTTCCCACTCCCCGCACTGGACGTCCCGGCACGTGCGGGCCGTCCGTCGAGCCCGCAGCGCCCGGGGGCGTCCGCTGGTGTTCATCTGGGCTGGTCAACCGGGATACGGAACGCGGGCGGACGGTGGCGAACGACGCCGGATCGGGGGCAGTGGTGGTCACGATGGTGGTCAGGATGCGCCGGTTCGACCCGCGCGGACACCGGCCCGCTGCCGCCGATCCGCCCGTCATCGAGCGTGGCCGCGCAGAGAGGGTCATGACCACCGCCCCCTTCCCTGCATCCGGCGCCAGGGCCAGACCCAGCGTCGCTGAGTGGGCCACCTCCGGTACTCCTCCAGTGGACCGTTGGAAGGTCAGACGTACCGGGTGAGCACGGTGTGCAACGGCAGGAGCCGGCGGCTCGAGGAGGGGCCAGGTGCGCGCCAGCAATCTCGCGCGACGCGCCGGCCCCAGTCGGCCACGCTCCCGCGGTGCCGTTGACGTCCTTCGGACCCGTCGATCTCCTACGCCGACAGGGCTGACTGCGCCCGGTGCCGCGCTGGCCTCGCTGACCCAGCTCTCCGCTGAGCGCAGCGACGTTGCGACCTGAGCCGCCGGGATCCGCTGTGCTCGGCGGGCTCAGTGGCAGACAGCGACCTCAGCTCCGTCGCTCGCGGGCGTGCTCACCGGTCGCGTCCGTCTCGCCGGCTGGTGTCGCCCAGCTGGCGAGGAGGTTCAGCGCGTCCGCTGACGCGGACCCGGGCTCGGCGGTGAAGGCGTTGAGGATGAGTCCGTCGTCGGCGGTGAGTGCCATCGCCTCGTAGGAGAGCTCCATGTCGCCGACGACGGGGTGGTGGATGCGCTTGGAACCCGTCCGGTGCAGGCGCACGTCATGTGCGGCCCACAGGGTGCGGAAGGCATCGCTGCGGGTGACCAGCTCGCCGACGAGGTCGGTCAGGCCCTTGTCGGGGTTGCGGCCGGCCTCGATGCGGAAGGCGGCCACGACCGCACGCGCGGCCTGGTCCCAGTCGGGGTAGAAGTCGCCCGAGCGGGGGTCGAGGAAGGTGAACCGGGCGACGTTCCCGCGGGCCGGTCCCTCGAGGATGGGCGCGAAGACGGCGTGGCCGAGCCGGTTGGCCGCCAAGTGGTCCCCGCGTCCGTTGCTGACCAGGGCCGCTGTGTCGGTCATGGCGTCGAGCAGCTGCTGGACCGCGGGGCGGATGCGCTGCGGCGCCGGCCGGCGTACCCGGCTGCTCGGTGAGGCGTTGGCCGCCCGGGCCAGGTCGAACAGGTGCGTCCGCTCCGCCTGGTCGAGCTGCAGCGCCCGGGCGACCGCCTCCAGGACGCTGTCGGAGGTCCCGCTCAGGTTGCCGCGCTCGAGGCGGGCGTAGTACTCGGCGCTGACTCCGGCGAGGGTGGCGACCTCCTCGCGGCGGAGCCCGGGAACGCGGCGGTGGCCGTAGGTGGTCAGGCCGGCCTGCTGTGGGCTGACCCGGGCCCGACGGGAGGCGAGGAAGTCACGGACCTCGCTGCGGTTGCGGTCGCTCACGGCATCGAGGCTAGGTCGGTTGCAACCGCTGAGGGGTGGTCTGTCAGTACGTGCATCAACGGGTCCTGCCACCGCGGGCTTCGCCCGGGTCTCCTGGCTGTCGTCCCGAGTGCGTGGAGCTCACCGCCCAGCGGCGCCGGCTCCGCGACGGACGTTCACCGACAACAGGGGCGTGGGTCTTCGTGCGAGCAAACACCGATGTACGGCGCCGGCGACGTGCGGGTGG